>SXVE01000122.1 GCA_005790265.1 Acidobacteriota bacterium
CCGTGATCGGCAGACCGATTTTCGCCGCGTCAATTTCGGCGCGATAACCGGTGATAATGTGCGCGTCTTCGAGCTTGCGAATGCGCTCGATCACGGCAGGCGTCGTCAAATTGATGCGTCGCCCGAGTTCGGCATAACTCGTCCGCGCATTGTTTTGCAGTTCAATAAGTAATTTCCAGTCAGTTTCATCAATCATTTTATTTATTAAAGCAAAATAACAAAATAAACTTACATTCTAAAGTTTTAATAAGCTTAAAACGAATTTCTGCTATTCAGCAAATTTATCGCTTCAATTAGAATAGATAATGCGCGGATAACCGATTTTTATCGGCGTGCATCTTAATTTACGACAAGCAGGAGATTTAAATATGATGGCTAAAACAGCGACAATCGAACCGAAATTCACACTCGCCAACAACGAAATCCGCGACGAAGATTTGCCCGCGTTTCGTGATTTGGAATTTGCCGACATCAATCAACTCGCCCTCGATCATCCGGGCGCAAACGACGAAGATTATCGCGCCAGACGCGATCATATCGCCGGTTTGTCCAAAAATTTCCGCGAAACCGGCGTGATTACCGACGTTGAATACACCGACGAAGAACAAAAAGTCTGGCAGATTGTCGCCACTAAATTAGAAGAATTGCAAGCCGAACGAGCATCGCAATTTTATCTCGACGCCAAAGAAAAACTCGGCATCACGACCGAGCGAATTCCGCAGCTGTCGGAGATGAATAAACGCCTCAAAGCGTTATCGAATTGGCGGCTCGCGCCGATTGAAGGCTTGGTCGAAACGCGCGGATTCTTAAGTTGGCTGTCGTATCGCACGATGCTCTGCACCCAATATATTCGCCACACGTCGCGCCCCGAGTATACGCCCGAACCGGACATCGTTCACGAAGCCATCGGTCATATCCCGAACTTCACGAACCGCGATTTCGCCGATTTTTCCCAATTCATCGGACACGGCGCGCGCATCGCAACGGACGAACAATTAGAAGAACTCGGGCGGCTTTACTGGTTCACCGTCGAATACGGTTTGATCGAGGAACACGGCGAAACCAAAGCCTTCGGCGCGGGACTTTTATCAAGTTTCGGCGAACTCGAACACGCCTTTACCGATAACGTCGAACGCCGCCCGTTCGATTTGGCACAAGTCGTCAAAACTGATTATTCGTATTCGGATATGCAGCCGATTTTGTACGTCATTCCGTCGTATGAATTTTTGAAGGAAACGACGCGCAAATATATCGAAAGTTTCAGCGGAAAATAGTATTTTAAAGCGTATGAACATAAAAGTTTCGATTGAAAAAGGCGAAGACGGTTATTTTGTCGCGAGCGTTCCTTCGCTTAAAGGATGTTGGTCGCAAGGCAGAACTCGTGAAGAAGCGTTAAAAAATATTCGCGAGGCAATCGAGCTTTATCTTGAACCGGACGAAATAGAATCGGTCGGCAAAGAGCGTGAAATCGTCGAGTTAGCGATATGAAATTTCCTTTGCTTTCCGGTCGCCAAGTTGTCAAAGCACTGGAGCGTTTAGGCTTCGTCGAAACTCATCGCAAAGGAAGCCACGTTAAGATGAAACACGCCGACGGACGCACAATCGTTTTTCCGTTTCACGACGAAATTGACCGATTCACCCTAAAAGGCGCATTGCGCGATGCCGATATTGATTCGGAAGATTTTTTGAGAAATGTTCGCTGATGAAAATATTTATAATTTGTTAGTTTTAACGTTCGATAAATTGATTGATGAAGTCGGCGGAGACGAATCGTATCCGCTCGCGTCGCTGATAGAAGTTTTGTCGGCTTTGATCGAAAACCAAGAAAACGCCAATCTGCCGAAATTGGATTTGAAGTAGAGATTTTTTGCGACACTCTCAGCGTTCAATTTTGCTTTTGATTTGCCTGACGATTTTGTTAGCGTCTTTTGTCGGGGCGAAGGCGAAATAACTTTCAGAACTTCAAAGGTTCGTATGAAACAAGTATTCACGATATTGATTTTTTCAACTGTTTCTTTCGTTGCCGGAATTTTGTTTATGATAGTTTATGATAACTCGGCAATTCAGGCTCGCAGTGTAAAAAATACAGCCGTTGCTGTTTCGATTCCAGAAGTTTCTCCAACTAAAACAAGTGAAGTTGAAACTCAGGAAATCAAACAGGAATTTGAATCAGGACTTCTTATTGACGAATACATAACTGATTTTAACGGAACGAAACTGCCGTTGGATTATCCTGAAAATGTTTCAAAAGAAAATCTTTCGACTTACATTGAAACGGCGAAAGTTCTGCCGCTGAAAACGCAAGGTTTTATTGTCGGATTCGGTGATAAAATTTACAAATTCGGCAACAAACTTCAAGTTGTGTGGAAATACAAAACGGCGCAGCAGGTTATAGCTTTTGCTTTTGTCGAAACGACGAACTTAATTTACGGAACAGCCGGCGACAATGCAATGTTCATCTTGGATGCGGAAACCGGAAAAGAACTTCACACATACGGTCGAAACGGCAGAGCGGCTTATGGAATCGTGCAAAAATTCGGAAAAGATACTGCGATAGTAATGGATAATTTTTCCATGTATCGTGAAGGCGACCGCAATATAAATTACGCTTCGATGAACGATGGAATAAGTCTTTGGCACAATACGGAAGAGATTTGGCATCAGGATTTCCCGCCCGACGCAGAAC
>SXVE01000123.1 GCA_005790265.1 Acidobacteriota bacterium
CGCCCGCCGCGCTTTCGCGCACGGCGCGATAAAATTTATCGCGGGCTAGTTTTTCGATTCGCTCTTGTGTCTGCATTTTCTCCTCCGAAATTGGTTCAAATATTTTAAGTCAAACATTAATTTTTGAATCAGCTTGAATGATAATTTTTCTGATCGGAAAGTTAACGAGTTACTCATCGTAACCGATATTAGCCGACAAATGTTTTTATCAACTTTTTCCGACTTTTGCTGGGTAAATGATTTCTGCAAATAAAATTTATTTGTTTAAGATTTCTATCGCTTTTTCGAGAAATTCGTCTTTTCCCGCCGCCGCGCCGCTTCTGGTGCGCGCGACCGGCACGGTCGGCAAAATTCCGACGCCGTGATGCCGTGCGCCGTCCTGCTTTTCCACTTTCATTCCCGTCCAGACGATTTGATAACCGCCGGGCAGGGCGAACGGATTGATATTGCCGTTCGTTCCGGCGGTCGGCGCGCCGACGATTTCGCCCAAACGGTAGTATTCGACGATGCCCATTACGGATTCGGCGTAGCTGATGGCGCGTCCGTCGGTGATGAAAACTTTTTTCGCTTTCAGAAACGGAGCCGCCGGTTTAATCTGCCAGTCGCCGCCCGTCTGAAATTTCATATTTCGGTGATCGGGAACGGTGATTACGGGGATCATAAACTTCGCGCTCGTCAGCGGTTTGTCGCTCAGATGCGAAAAGAAACCGAACGGGTCGTCGAGTTTCGGATAGCCGCGCAAATCGAAAATAATGCCTTTCGCGGTTTCGAGCTTCGGCAAAATGTCATTAAAATCCTTGCTCGTCACCTCGTCGAGATTCAGATAAAAAACTCCCGGCGCGAGTTCGGAAACTTTGTCCGGTCTTTTTTCGCCGACTGTATAAAAGAGCGTGTCGCGCGCGATTGCAACTTTTCTCGGCTGATCCGGGTTTTGATACGGCTCGATTTCGAGTGTTACAGATTCGCCCTTTTCGCCGCGCGACAATTCCTGAAGCGCGCGAAACCGTTTCCACTGTTCGGTCGCGGCGGAAATGTAATTCTCTTTTTCCTGAAGCGCCTGCAGCGCGGGCTGCCCGTTGATCGAAACGACCGCATCGCCGGCGCGCAGCCCGTCGAGCGGTTTGGCGACGGACGTAATAATCACTTTTCCTTCGATCACATCCCACGTCAGCGGCGCGGCGAAGACGTTGGTCGGCGCGCCGAAAGCGACATTGCCGTGACCGTCCCGCAGGCGGCTGACCATTATCTCCAGAGTCTTTTTAAATTCTCGTTCGTCTTTATCGGCGGCGGCTCTTTTTAACATTTCGGGCAAGACTGGCATCCAGTTGACGCGGGTTTCGTCAAAATACGGGTAAAAATGCTCGAAGACGTTCCACGCGAGCGCGACATCGGCGAGGCGCGTCGCGCGGTCGTTTGCCGAATACTGCATTTTCGTCGGGCGCGTCTCATTCGCTTTCGCCGCGACCCGCTGAACGCGCGGCAGAGTGCCGTTCGCGTCAGCCGGAAGGTATAAAGGGATTCTCGCCGAAACGCCCGCGCCGAGATCGGCGACAAACGGCGGCGGCAAATCCGGCGGCAGTTTTCCTTTCTCAATCTGCGTATCAATGCGAGTGCTTCGATAAACGCCCGGATTGCCCGTCCCGAAACCGTAATGCTCCCACCTGACCGCTTTAGTCGCCGACGGCGGCGATTCGGGAACGGCGGAGACTTTCTTTTTGCCCGCGTAAATTTCGACGGTCGGCGCGACCGGATTGAAAATCGTTTTTAATTCTTGCGCCAGCTCCGAAGCGTTTTTGGCGTTTTCGATGCGGCGAATGCCGCTGATTGTGAAACTTTCCCAATCAATTTTCGCCGCTTCGTCGCTCGGATGAAAATGGCGCACGTAACCCATCAGCCGCGCGAACGCCGTGACGTTTTCCAGCCCTCGATTCGACAGCGGGCGCGGCGGCTCGTTGACGGCGACTTCGGCGTTGCCAATCGTTTCAAACGAAGCGTCGTCAATCCAGGTGCTGCCGCCGCCGAGCATCAAAAGTCCGAGGTTGATCGTCGCCGCATCGGAGGCGACATCGCCGACGATTTCGTAATAAGTCCATTTGTCCGATTTAATCGGGCGATCCGCCATATTGTCGAAAAAGCCGATTGGCGGATTCGTCCCAGCCGCCGCCTGCCGATCCACGCGCAGCCAGAGCTGCGTTTGACCGGAATTGCCGGCGGCGGCGCGGACGGCGGCGCGAAAGCGGATGCGCTTGCCGCGAAAATCGGCGGCATCGAAAGATTGAATGACGATGCCCGGCGTTTGTCCGGCTTGGTTTTCACCTTTTTTAAGCAGACCGGAAAAGCCGCCCTTGAAAGGATTTTCGTCCGAAGCGGTAAAGGAATATCCGGCGGCGGCTGAAGCCGGATTGAGCCGCCACGCGGAAACCGGCTGTCCCGATTTATCCGTCTCGAAATCCAAATTGCCGGGCGCGTTCGGAAGTTTGGTCTGCCCGGTTTGACCGAAAACAACCAAGCCCGACAAAAAGAGTCCGAGCATCACGATTAGCTTTAGATATTTTGTTCTGTTCAGCATAACTTTCTTAAATTTCGCGCAACCTAGAATTTATCGGAGCAAGCCGAACTCCGGTATTTTTGCAAAATGAGTTCAGGCTGAATCTGTTTTTGAAAGACGAATTGCTGCTTGGAGATACGCAGATTCGGGTTCTCAGGTTTCCTGATTGAGTTGATGGCAAGAAATATAAATTTCTCTTGAACTTAAAGCCGATAATGGTTTGAAAGGAGATCATCTTATAAAGCTATTATCACTGTTAAAAGCTACTGCTCAAGCTCTAGGCAACCGATGCGCGTCACTTTATAACTGCCGTCTAAAATCGACGGTCGTTCTTTAATTATCAGTTCGACCCCGTTTTTATCTTCGGTTGATTTGCAAATTTCGAGAGTGATTTTTCGGAAAACTCTCTCTTCGAGATAAACGGGCGCGTTCGTGTCGGCGATTGACCATTCAAAGAGCGGCAGCATTTGCTGATTGCCGTTTTGAGTGC
>SXVE01000124.1 GCA_005790265.1 Acidobacteriota bacterium
ACTTTTTGATTGCCGATGTTGACGCCGACTTTTTGAAAATAGACGTTGTTGGAAAACGCGAGCGCGTCTTCGAGATTCATCCGAAAATTGCCGACGTTGCCGTCGCGATCAATCACGCTTTCGTTCAAACCGGCGACGCCCGTGACGAGTTTGATTGTCGAACACGGACGATAACTGTTGCGCACCGCCCAATCCTGATTGACGACGGTCAAAATTTTTCCGGTCTGCGCTTCCATCACGACGACGGTTCCGGCGTGCAAACCAAGCGCGCTGATCGCCGCGCGGCGAATCGGCAAATCTTCCCCTTCTGTATTGTCGTTCGCGATATTTTCGACGGTTTCGGTGCGCAGTCCGCGTTCAAAAGCGATGGCGCGGGCGCGGGCTTCGCGGGCGGCTTGTTCGCGGCGGCGTCTTTCGGCGAGAATCGCTTGTTGGCGCGCCTGTTCCGCTCGGCGGCGTTCGATTTCTTCAGCACGCTGACGCGCTTCTTCAGCTCGGCGCTTTTCGGCGGCTTTCGCTGTTTCTTTAGCTTTTTCCTTGCCTTTGAGCGAATCTTTTTTCTTTAATTCGGCTTGTTTTGATTGGTCGGCGTCTTTTTTCTTGGAATCTTTTTTAGCGTTCGCGTCTTTATCTTTCGCGCTTGCTTTTTCCTTTTTAGCAGATGCAGAGTCTTTTTTTGCATCTTTTGCGTTCTTTTCCGACTTCTTAGCAGCGGCTGGCTTTTTATTGCCGGCAGTTTTTTTTGTTTGCGCCTGCAATTCGGCGGAGAATACAAAAACGAGCAGTAAAAACGCAGAAATAAACTTTAAACGATTGTTCAGGGGGCACGAAAACATCACTTTTACCTCGGTCGAATGAAATACTGAAGAAATTTTCGAGGAGAGCCGAAAATGTCTGACAAATTGTTAAATTTTTATTGGTTGAACAAGAATTGCTTTTTGAAGCTAAAAAAGACTATAACACTGCCAATCGAAAATCGGCAAGAATATTTTGTTTTTTGCTTTTCGCCGGTGCGCCGAAGCCGCCGATGGCGCCGATCGGACTTTTTATTTTTCAGTTGTAAATACTGATTTTGCACTAATTACATTATTTAGACGATGAATTTTTTCAATACTTTTCGCGGCAGACTTTTGATAATTTTGGCGTTTTTGTTCGTCGCCACGCTCGGCGTGCAATATTACATCAACTTGCGCACGCAGGATGATAACAACAAAATGCTCGAAAAACAGTCGCAGGCGCTCGTCGCCGGTTTTACGCTGGCGGTCAACGGCATTACTTCCAGAGAATATATGGAGGATTTAGTCGGGCGCGAAGGGCAAACTTTTTTCGATGAAAAAACGCGGCAGAGAGTTAAAAACGTTTTGATTATCAACGAAAAATGGCAGGTTTGGGACAGTTTGAGCGATGAATTTCAGCCGACGACCGACGAAAACAACAATGCGCGTTACATTAATCTCGCCGACATCAAAAATCTGCCGCCTTTAATGGAAAGTAAAAGACTCGGCGAGGATTTAAAGAATTTTCCGAATTGGAACGCCGCCGCAACCGACGCGCTAAACGACGGCGAAGCGCACGCCATTCCGATTGAGACGAGCGACGGGCGTTGGTATGCGATGGTGATTCTCGAGAACGACCGCAAAGAAGTCGCCGCCCGCGCCGCGCGTCCGTTGATTTATACGCTCGCAATTCTGCTGATTTCGACGTTAACGACTTTTTATCTCGTGTGGCGTTTTACGCGTCCGATTGCCAATCTGTCGAACGCCGCGCGCCAGGTTGCCGCCGGAGATTTGCTGGTTCGCGTTGAAGGCGCGCGGCGTTCGGACGAAATGGGCGAGCTCGCCGCGCAGTTTAACGAAATGACGGCGGAACTCGCTAAAAATCGCGAACTCGAAGCGCGCGTGCAGGAAGCGGAAAAATCGGCGGTCGTCGGACGACTCGCGTCGGCAATTGCGCACGAAATCCGCAATCCGCTGAATTACATCAACTTAACGCTCGATCATCTGCGCAATAAATTCAAACCCGAAGACGAAACGAAGCGCGAGACTTTTGAAAAATTGACCGAGCAATTAAAAAAAGAAGTCGCCCGCATCAACAATCAGATTTCCGATTTTCTCAATTATCCGCGCCCCGCTAAAGCGAATTTGCAGCCGACCGACGCACGCCGAGTCGTCGAAGACAGTTTGCGCATCGTCGAAGCGCAAGCCGCCGAATGCGACATCAAAATCAGTTTGATCGAAGCGGAAAACGTGCCGCCGCTGCTCGCGGATGCCGAATTTCTGCGCTCGGTATTTAATAATCTGTTCATCAACGCCGTTCATTCGATGGAAGCAAAAGGCGGCGTTTTGAGCGTCAAAATCGCGCCCGAAAATGAATTCGTCCGCATTGAAATCAGCGACACCGGTGACGGTATCCCGCCCGAAAACCTCGAAAAAATCTTTGAGCCGTATTTTTCCACGAAAGAAACCGGCACCGGCTTAGGTCTCGCCATCGTTCAAAAAATAATTGACGTGCACAACGGCACAATTAATGTTGAATCGGCATCAAACGAAGGAACCAAATTTACGGTAAAATTGCCGAAAGTTTAATAGTTAAATGAAAA
>SXVE01000125.1 GCA_005790265.1 Acidobacteriota bacterium
CAAGATTTTATAATCCGTATATTTCCCAGACAATTTTCAAGGTAAATCTAAGTGGCGTTTGACCATTTTCAGAAATCTCACTGTCAGAAAAAGAGCGGAAAATGTTAAGCCGATGATGAAGCCGAGCCACATTCCGATGGCGCCGAGATTGAAATAAAACGCGAGTAAATAGCCGGACGGAATGCCGATCAGCCAGTAGGCGACGGCGATGAGGATGGTCGGGACGCGCACGTCTTTGATGCCGCGCAGAAGTCCGGCGGCGATGGCTTGGAGGCTGTCGGAAATCTGGAAAATTGCGGCGAAAAGCATCAGGGTCGAAGCGAGCGCGACGACCGCGTTTTCGTCGGTGAAAGCGAGCGGCAGTTGGCTGCGCAAAACGATAAAACCGAGCGCGCAGAATGAGCCGAACAGCAAGGAAATAACCAAGGTGCTTTTGCCGATGGCGGAAATTTCCCGCCAGTCGCCGCGACCGAGCGCGTTGCTCGTGCGAATCGAACTGCCCTGCGAGAGTCCGACGGAAACCATAAAAGTCATCGCCGCGCAGGTGATCGCGATTTGATGCGCCGCCAAAGATACGGCGTTAATCGTGCCGATTAAAATCGCCGAAACCGCAAACGCGCCGACTTCCAAACCCATCTGCAAACCCGACGGAATTCCGATGTGCAGTAATTCTTTGAGCGTTCGGGCGCGCAGTTTGCATTGTTCGCCGCGAATCTTCGTATATTCGCGAAACGCCGGATGCCGCAAAACGATTGCCCCTAAAATCAGAAAAATCAGCACGCGCGTCAGCAAAGTCGCCCAACCTGCGCCGATTAATTCGAGACGCGGAAAACCTAAATTTCCGAAAATCAAAAGCCAGTTGAAAAAAACATTGAGCGGCACGGCGAGAAACGACAAAATCATCGCCGCGCGCGTTTTTTGCAGCCCGTCGGCGAAATGTTTGAGCGCTAGAAATAACAGCATCGGCACGAGCGAAAAACTTAAAAGCCGCAAAAATGGCTGCGCGAGCTGCGCGACTTCCGCGTCCTGACCGAGATGAAAAAGTATGTTTGAGCTGAAAACGAGCGCGAGCGCGATGACGACGGCAAACGCGGCGCAGAGCCAGAAACCGTTGTAAAAATAATGCGAAATGAGATTTGCGTCGGCTTTGCCGTGTGCCAAAGAAACCATCTGCGAAACGGAAATCGTCACGCCGATGCCGATGACAAACGGAATATTGAGAACGCTGATGACGAGCGCGGCGGCGGCGAGCTGTTTGTAGCCGACCGCGCCGATCATCGCCGAATCAATCAAATGCAGCGACATCTGCGCCAGCTCGCCGAAGATAATCGGCAAAGATAATTTAATCGTTTTTTTCGCCTGTTCGCGCAGCATAAAATAATAATGCCTGAATATTAACGCGTAATATTCAGGACTTTTTAATAAACAAAAATTTCCTAAAAATTTCAAGCCGACGCCGACAAAGTTTTACGGTTTCCCGGCGGAATTTTCGATTCGTGAAGTTCCGTTTCCTCTACTGATTCTTTCGCGTCTTTGTCCTGCGAAGTAATCAGCGCGACCGAGCCGACGATGATTCCCGCGCCGACGAGCATTTGCGTCGTGAAAGATTCGCCCGCGATCAGCCAGCCGAGAAAAACCGCGATCACCGGATTAATGTAAGCGTAAGTTGAAACCATCGCCGGTTCGGCGTTTTTGAGTAGCCAACTATACGCCGTAAAGCCAATGAGCGAACCGAAAATTATCAGATAAGCGAGCGCAAACCACGAATGTGCGGAAACGTCAGCGACGTTAAAAGTTGCCGCTTCGCCTTTCAAGAAACCGACCAAAGTTAAAACCGCGCCGCCGGAAAGCATCTGCATTCCCGAAGTCAGCAAGGAAGATTTCGGCGTCGTCGCGCGCAAACCGTACATCGAACCGAGCGCCCATGAAAAAGCTCCGGCGATGACGAAAAACGCGCCGAGAATTTGTCCCGAACCGCCCGCCGCCGAATTTCCCTGTCCGCCGATGAGCAGATAAACTCCGACGAAACCGATGAGAAGTCCGAGCGCGACTTTCCAATTCGGACGCGTTCCTTTGAGCCAAAGCCAGCTCAAAAGCACGATCCAAAACGGTTCGGTCGCGACGAGCAGCGCGGCGAGACTCGACGAAATATAATGCTGCGCGAGCACGACGCCGCCGTTGCCGCCCAATAAAAGAAGCGTTCCGACGATCAAGCTCGTGCGCCAGTGTTTCCAACTCGGTTTTTCGTAATCTTTCGACAAACGCGCTGCAACGTAAAGAATCGAACCGGCGATAATGAACCGCGAGCCAGCCATCAAAAACGGCGGCAGCGTTTCAATCGCGTATTTAATCGCCAGATACGTCGAACCCCAAAAAATATAAACTGCCGCGAACGCCGCGATCAGCAGCGCGAAATTGCGATTCGCGTTTGCCGTTGTAACTTGTCTATTAGTCTGCATTTCAACCCTCTTGATATTTTAAGCTCATTTATTTTTGCCGCGTTTTTTCGCCGCATTTTCCGTTTCTTCGATCTCAATCGGCAGCGCGATTGTTTCCTTAATCGTATTTAAAACGACGGTCGTTTTCGTCGAAGCGACGTTCGGCACGTTGCGCAATCTGCCGCGCAGAATCTGCGCTAGA
>SXVE01000126.1 GCA_005790265.1 Acidobacteriota bacterium
GCTATTATTTTTTCTTGGGACTTCTTTATCAAATATATCCAATAAGTTTCGATACTTTAGCTACGTTGTTGTTGCCGTTAAATCTTCCATACAACATTTACAAAAGCGTTTTTGGCTTATACTACGGTAACCCTCTTGTTGTTAAAGTATTGAATCTTACTGTAGCCATATTGATTTATTCCATCCCTTTTTATTTCATCCTGAACTATTTCGCAAGAAAGAGAACTCCTGTAAATCAAAACATTGAAAATCCACCTGAGCCGCCAATTTTTGAATCCTCACGAACTTAAAAACCTTCCTAAAGTTAGTGTTTCTTTCGTGTTTGTTCGTGGCTAATTTCCCACTGTCAACACGACTTTTCCGGTTGTTTTTCGATTCTCAATCGCATCGTGCGCGTCTTTAACTTTTTCAAAGGGAAATTCCGTCACCTGAATTTTCAAACGTCCCGCGCCGAAATTTTCCAGTAATTCTTTGGTAAATCTGATACGGTTTTCAACCGATTCGTTCATCAGCCAATAGCCGCGAATCGCGTGGTTTTTCGCCATCAAACTCAGCACCGAAACTTTGAAATCTTCGCCGCTCGCCGCACCGTAAACCCACATCGTGCCGTGTTTAGCGAGAACTTTTAAGTTTTTGGCGACAATCTCACCGCCGACCATTTCGATCAGCCAGTCAACACCTTTGCCGTCGGTCGCCGTCAAAACTTCGTCCATCCAATCCGGCTCGCTGTAATTGATCGCGAAATCCGCGCCAAGATCGGCGACGAGCTGTAATTTTTGCTCGCTTGAAGCCGTGCCGATAACTTTCAAACCTTTATGTTTCGCTAATTGAACGAGCAAACTTCCGACACCGCCCGCCGCTGCGTGAATCAAAATTGCTTGTCCCGCTTTCGCTTCGTCGAGCAATCCGAGTGCCGTTAAACCCTGAACCAAAAGCGCGGTCGCTTCGCCGTAGCCGAGTTCGTCCGGCAAAGGCAAAACCGTCGCCGCTTTCGCCGTCGCATATTCCGCATAACCGCCGCTCAAAGCTGTCGCCAAAACGCGCTGACCTTTTTGCAGTTTCGACACTTCCGCGCCTGTTTCTTCAATCGTTCCGGCGACTTCGTATCCCAAAACGACCGGCAAATCCGGCTTCGTCAAATAATTTCCGGCACGCATCATCGTGTCGGCGTAATTGATTCCCGCTGCCGCGACTTTGATTAAAACTTCGTCCGCTTTCGGCGTCGGTTTTTCGATTTCGTCAATTGATAATTTATCGCTTCCGCCAAGTTCGTGAACTCTGATTGCTTTCATATTTTTTTATAATTTAAGCTGTTTTTTTCGCAGCGTTTTCATTAAAAAGTTCGGCGATGATTTCATACGAGCGCAGACGTTTTTGCTGATCGTAAACCATCGCGTTAACCATAATTTCGTCGGCTTTCGTTTCTTCTAAGTACGCTTCCAGTTTGCGTTTGACCGTATCTTTGCTTCCGATAATCGAGCCGCCGGTGCGCGATTCGACGAGTGCTTTTTCCTGTGCGTTCCAGATCGAATTCATATCGGCAACCGGCGGCGGAATTTTGCCCGGTTTGCCGCGAATCAAATTCAAAAACGACTGCGTTTGCGAAGTCGCCAAAAACTCGGCTTCTTCGTCCGAGTCAGCCGCGACGATATTTAGAGCGACCATCGCATAAGGCTTTGGCAAATCGTCCGATGGTTGAAAAGTCTGTCGGTAAAGTTTGAGCGCGGGCAAAGTGTATTCGGGCGAAAAATGCGCCGCAAATGCGAACGGCAAACCCAAAACTCCCGCCAAATGCGCCGAAAAACCGCTCGAACTCAAAAGCCAGATCGGAACATTCAAACCCGCGCCCGGAACGGCTTGGACTTTTTGATTTGCGACAGTTTCCTTGAAAAAGAATCGCAGTTCTTCCAACTGTTCGGGAAATTCTTCGCCGTCATTATTCAAATTTCGCCGCAGCGCCATCGTCGCCGGACGATCAGTTCCCGGCGCACGTCCCAAACCTAAATCAATGCGTCCCGGATAAAGACTTTCGAGCGTTCCGAACTGCTCGGCGATCACAATCGGCGCGTGATTAGAAAGCATAATTCCGCCCGAACCGACGCGAATTTTTTCCGTATTTCCGGCAACATACCCGATCACGACCGAAGTCGCCGCGCTCGCAATGCCGACCATATTGTGATGCTCGGCAAGCCAAAATCGGTGATAACCCAGTTGTTCCGCGCGCTGCGCTAAACTCAGAGTTCGCTTAAACGCATCGTTCACTGTTTCGCCTTCAAAAACGGGCGACAAATCCAAAACCGAAAACGGAATTTTTGTCATACTGCTCATAATTCCCCTTAATTCTCTATCCGGCGACTGCAAATTTTTCCTCGTTCGCAACCGCGGTTTCGTTCTCTTTTTCCTTTAATTTTCTGTTAAGCATCGTCGCGATAAAAATGCTGAATAAAATAATCGCGATGCTCAGATAGCCCGTAATTTCGTAATGCTCGATGCGATTGTCCGGCATTTTGACAACGATCAAACCTGCCAGAACCGACGCTAGACCGACGAATATTTGTTGCACAGACGAGTTGAAACTCATAAAACTGCCGCGTCTTTCGGGCGACACGACGTTGGAAACCATCGCTTGTGCGGGAATCATTCTGCCTGACGAAATGATGAACCATAACCCTGTGATGCACAGCACGAAATAAAACGGAATCGCCGGAAGATTTGTAATCAGAGCGATCAGCGGAACGCCCGCGACGGCGAGAAAAATAAACAGATTATATTTCCCGATTTTGTCCGCGAGCCGTCCGATGAGCGGCGAAGTAATCATCGTCAGCGCGCCGCCGACCATATAAATTACCGGCGTTTGTGTCTTGGAAAATCCCATATTAAATTCCATAAACGGGTTGATAAACGGGATAATCATAAAATGTCCCATCATCAGAAACGCCGTCAGCGCGAGCGCGTAAAGCTGGCTGGAATTTCTGAAAACGTCGCCGATTAACTGCGTCGGACTGATTTTCTGACGATTTTCGACGAGCAGATGCGCGTCCATTTTCGGCAGAAATTTAATCAAAAACGGAACTAACAAAACGCCCAGGATGACGACGAAAAAGAACGGCGCGTGCCAATTGAAAAGATTGGCGATATACAGCCCGAACGGCACGCCGAAAACCGAAGCCGCCGAAAATGCCGCCATAATCATTCCCATCGCCGAAGCGCGGCGTTCATACGGAATGATGTCGGCGACGATAGACAAAACTTGCGCGCCGATCAATCCGCCGAACAAACCCGCAACAATTCGCGAAATCAATAAAATTTCGTAGCGCGGCGAAATTGCGCAGCACAAAGTTCCGATCAAAAATCCCGCGTAAGCCCACAGCAAAACTTTTTTGCGATCGAAATTGTCCACAAAAAACGCCGCCAAAAACCCCGACGCGCCCGCGCTGAAAGTGTATGCCGCCACCAGCATCGAAAACTGCTGCGAGCTGATGTCGAAATACGGCATCAGATAATTGCCAAGCGGCATCATGATCATAAAGTCGAGAATGTGCGTGAAATTCAAGACCGTCAGCAGCAGCAAAATTATTTTTTCTTTAGACATCATTGGCAGTATTGTTCGATTTGCAATTGTTTCGACGCAATTGTTCAAAAAATTCTCCGCCGAATTTAGGCTTATCCAGCCTTTTTCCGGCGTTTAAAAAATCGAATTTCGCCCGTTTGCGATTCTGACAAACGGGCGAAATCAAAAGCGTGACCGATTGCGTGGCAATAAATTCGATAATGAAATTTGCTACCCTGCAAAATCATTCGCTTATTGTTCGGTAAAGACCATTTCAGTCAGCTGTTCGCTAAGACTGACGACTTGCGGTGCAAACGTGTGTTTTTTGTGATTGATCGAGAAAATGTACGTTTGACCGACCTCCATATCCTCGAACCGGAAATACCCGAAAGCATTGGTCAGTGCGAAACGGGTTTCGCCGTCGGGCATAGTTACCTGAACAACCGCACGGCTGACTCCGCGATTGGCTCTCGTTAAAACCCTGCCGGCAACGAAAGTATCGGCGGCGGTCGGCGCAAGTATTAGTGATACATCGTCAATCGTAAAACTGTCGCCGTTCGCCGATGGACGGTTATAAGTGAACAAAATCGTGTGCGATGCGCCGTTTGCATACGCCCCAATATTAACTCTCCGCTCCGTGTAAGCCGTTTCCGGCACAGCCGGTTCGTTAATCGTTTGCAAAACCGCTCCGTCTACCGAAACCGTCAGCGTCGAGCTGTTCGGCGCGTTCGTTCGACCGATTCGCAAATAATAGCTCAACTGCGTTGCGCCGACCGGAATGATAAATGATTGTTGGGCTGTTCCCGTTTCCGCCGCCGTCGCCGTGTCCGATGCGCCGTCAAACCAAACCCAGCCGTTGCCAGTGCGCTGACCAGCCGTGCCTGCGCCGTTGCCGCAAGCGGCAGTTGTGCAGAGCGAAGTGGTGAAAGCCGTCGAAGTCGAACTCCAAAAAGGATTTGTTATAACCGTCGTTCCCGTGTTTTGTTCGAAACCGCCGTCTTGAAAAGCTCCCGGAACCGGCGTCGGCGTCGGCGTAACAGCAGGCGTGGGCGTCGGCGTCGCGCCGCCGGTCAAAATGTCTAAATTAGCTGCCGTTACGGTGCCCGTGTCGCCGGTTGCGCGGTCTCGAAAAGTTAGAGTCCAAACGCCGTTTGCCTGTGCCGGTGTCAGTCCGCTGAAAGTAGCGGTTAAATTTGTAAAAGGCGGAGGATTAGTTTGTCCTGCGCCGCCCGGTGCCGTCGTGCGGTAAACTTCCGGCGTCACAATGCAGTCGGTTCCGCAGGCGGCAGCGGTGGCAACCGTCCAAATGTTTAATGTAGATTGATCTCTAAACAGGTATCTGCCGCTTAAGTTTGACGAGTCACCGGCGGCTGTTGCGGTAGTGGCTCCAACGCGGCTAAAGATTGGTATTGACGGCGAACCGCCCGGAGCGGCGAGAACCACATCCAAATCTCCGATCCAGGTGTGCGTCATCGTCACATCAACCGTCACACTTGAGATGGTTTGCGTTACACCGGAAACGTTGAAATTGACGACCAGCGGCGTACCGTAGGTGCCGTTTGTCGTTGAGTCTGCAATAGCGCCAACGCCGGTTCCGGGATAAACTGCGGAAGGCATCATTAACGCTTTTTGAAATTTTTTGTCGGTAGATTCATCATCCGTCTGCGCCGAACTGGTCATCGCCGAGAAGATGTTCCACAATCCCAAGGCGAGTAACGCCGTAATTACTAAAATCGGGCGAATAGTTTCTGATTTTTTTGCCATTTATTCTCCTATCAAGTAAAGATCGCCGGGTTCGAGCGGAAGCGCTCAAACTGTTTACATTATTTTGTAAATTTTCCTACTTGAATAATAATTGCCGAACCACAGAATTGTCGAGCTTATTTATATTTTTTACATTTTTAAATTCGCCCTCTCGAACGCCGAATTATTCAAGACCAATTCTCCGCTGACCGAAGCCAATCCTCTCGTTATTAAACTAATACAGTTTTTGCCCAATGGTGTTTTATGCAGCGCCGTTCGGCAAAAACCTCGAAAGCATTTGTTCACCCGTCAATTCGCCAGCCCACGTTTTCGAGCGCGATTTTCGTTGGCGACGCGACAGCTGACAATCGCCGCTCTCCGCACAGATTTCGAGCAGCGAAGAATTCAGCAATTCGTCTGATTTTTGCTTCGGTCGAAACATCAAAAAGAATGCGCGAATCGTGACAGACGCGGACTTTTATTTTTAATTTACGTTCAGAATTTACCACGGCACAACGCCCTGATCGTCGAAATATCCGCCGGTCGCGCCGCTCTCCGGCAAAGTCGCCAAATCGAAAATAATTGACGCGCCCTGTTCGACGGTTTTCGGTCCGCTGTTGTGATTTAAATCCGTCGCCGTGTAACCCGGATCGGCGGAATTTACCTTTATTTTTGTGTTTTTTAATTCTGCCGCCAGAATCACCGTGAACATATTGAGCGCGGCTTTCGACGAATTGTAAGCCAGCGGTTTGACGGCGGCGAAATCCCAATTCGGATCGCTGTTTTGCGCAAGCGAACCCAAACCGCTCGACACATTAACGATGCGTCCGCTGTCGGATTTTTTTATCAGCGGCAGAAAACTTTTCGTGACGGCGATTACGCCGAAAAAATTCGTGTCGAAAGTTTGGCGAATCAATTCCAAATCAATTTCACCCGGCGCAAGTCCGTATTCATTGGCGATTCCGGCGTTATTGATTAAGATATCGAGTTTGCCGTCATTTTCTTCGACATTTTTCGCCGCCGCTTCGAGCGTTTTTTCGTTCGTCACGTCAATCAAAACAAATTCGGCGTCAAAACCCTCACTCTGTAATTTTTCCGCCGCTTCTCGTCCGCGCGCTTCATCTCTCGCGCCAACTAAAACTTTTATATTTTGTTTGCCGAGCTGTCGCGCCGTTTCAAATCCTAAACCTTTATTCGCGCCCGTGATCAGCGCAA
>SXVE01000127.1 GCA_005790265.1 Acidobacteriota bacterium
CCGTCCACTTCTTTACCGTTAAATTGTTCGATGGCGTTTTCGCCTTCTTCTTTCGATGACATTTCGACGAAACCGAAACCACGCGAGCGACCGGTTTCACGGTCTTCGACGACGTTGGCTGATTCGACCGTGCCGACCTGACCGAATAATTCTTCTAAATCGTAATTCGTTGTGTTGAAGGAAAGGTTTCCGACATAAAGTTTCATTGACATAATAATTTTTTTACCTTGTTCCGCCATTTGGGGAACTTCAAGAAGAAGCGTCGAATCGAATTTTGCTTCGGAGAAACGGTAATCCCGTCGAAGATTTGCGTTCGGATGCTCAATGGGAAAAAGAGCTACTTCTTTAACCAAAAACCAGCCCAGCTCTCGAACTCCAAAACGCCGTCAAATAAAACTTATCAGATGGGCGCACCACCGTTGATGCGCGAGAGAAGGATTAACAGTCATCTATGATGCACAGTTTCGGCTTCGGTTGCAAGCAAAGTCTTTTTCAAAACAGCGGCGGCGCGGGCGTTTGCCTGCAATTCGCGATTTTGAACGCACATGCGGCTGATTTGATTTCAGACTAAATATTTATTTCGTTTCGCGCAAACTATTTAGATAATTTCATCATCAGTATCTTTTGTTTTCGGTCGAACAAACCAAAATCTTGTGCCGGCGGGCAAATCTACCGGCGAAAAAACCAAAAATAATGATGATGAAAAAATATCCAAACGCGGCAACAATCTTTGCCGGCGCGCTGATTCTCGGCTTTGTTTTGACGAGCGGCGCGTTTGCCCAAACTATGAAAGAAACTGTCAGATCAATCTCCTCAGCCGGACAATCGAAAATCGCCGATTTTCACTCGTATGCCAATCCGCACCAAATCGTCGTGCGTCACGTTGATTTGAACTGGAACGTGTTATTTGACCGCAAAGTTTTGGAAGGAACGGCGACTTTAACCGTCGAACGCGTTGCCGGTGTGTCAGACAACGCGCCGCTTATGCTTGACACGCGCGATTTGAAAATCGAAAAAGCGGAGGCTTCAACGGACGGCGGAAAATCATATAAAAACGCTGAATTCAGCGTCGGCGCGAATGACAAAATTCTCGGCGCGCCGCTCACCGTTCAACTGCCGCCGAATGTTAATCGCGTGCGCATTTCTTATGCGACCGCGCCGACCGCTTCCGGTTTGCAGTGGCTCGCGCCCGAACAAACCGCCGGACGAAAAGAACCGTTTATGTTTTCGCAGGCGCAGGCGATTCACGCGCGCTCGTTTATTCCGGTGCAGGATTCGCCCGCCGTGCGCGTGACATATTCGGCGCGCGTGCGCACGCCGAAAAATCTGCTCGCCGTAATGAGCGCCGAAGGGAATGAACAAAACAGCCGACAGCGCGACGGCGATTACCAATTCAAAATGACGCGCGCGATTCCGCCGTATCTGATTGCGATTGCCGTCGGCGATTTGCAATTTAAGAGTTTGGGCGCGCGCACCGGCGTTTACACCGAACCGGCGATGATCGAAAAATCCGCGTTTGAACTCGCCGACACGGAAAAAATGGTTGCGGCGACCGAAAAACTTTTCGGCGCGTATCGCTGGGGACGCTACGATTTACTCGTTCTGCCGCCGTCGTTTCCGTTCGGCGGAATGGAAAATCCGATGCTCACTTTCGCGACGCCGACGATTCTCGCGGGCGATAAATCGCTCGTTTCGCTGGTCGCGCACGAACTCGCGCATTCGTGGTCGGGAAATCTGGTGACGAATGCGACGTGGCGCGATTTCTGGCTGAACGAAGGTTTTACGACGTATCTCGAACGGCGCATTATCGAAGCGGTTTACGGCGTGCCGCGCCGCGAAATGGAAGCGACTTTAGGCAGACGCGGACTCGAAGAAGAGTTGGCGGAAATGGCGATGCCCGATCAAATTCTGCACGTTGATTTGAAAGGGCGCGACCCGGACGAAGGTTTCACCGGCGTTCCGTATGAAAAAGGCGCGCTTTTTCTGCGACATCTCGAAGAAACGGTCGGACGCGAAAAATTCGATAAATTCGTGCGCGGTTATTTTGATGCGCACGCGTTTCAAAGCATCACGACCGAAACATTCGTTGATTATTTGAACGTAAATCTGCTCGCGTCAAATCAAAATATTGCGCGCGCCGACGTGGAAGAATGGATCGAAAAATCCGGTTTGCCGAAAAATGCGCCGCAGCCGAAATCCGATGCTTTTGTCAAAGTCGAAACCGAAGCGCGTAATTATTTGAGCGGAAAAGCGGCGGCGAAAAATGTGCGCGCGGCAAATTGGACGACGCAGGAATGGCTCCATTTTCTCGGCAGTTTATCGTCCGATTTAAATGCCCAGAGAATGACGGAACTCGACCGCGCTTTTAATCTGACAACGCGCGGCAACGCGGAAATCGCGTTTCAGTGGCTGCTGCTTTCGATCAAAAACGATTATTCGGCGGCGGACGCGCGGCTCGAAGAATTTTTGACGACCATCGGACGCCGCAAGTTTGTCAAACCGTTGTTCGACGAACTCGTCAAAACGCCGAACGGCAGAAAACGCGCGAATGAAATCTATGCCAAAGCGCGTTCCGGTTATCATCCGATTACGCAGGCGACCGTTGACGATATTTTGAAACGCGGCAAATAAAACCGGGCGCAAATCGCAAAAATAAAAAAAAGAGGAATGTGGATCGCTCATGATTCGCGCTCCTCTTTCTTTATTTTTCCAATTTGGAATTTAAGTTAAAGCGGCGAATTAGTTTTTCGCCGCACAAAAATTCAGCGCGCAAAACTTTTACCGCCGATTGTTCCAACCGGCGAGACTGGCGACGACGGCGAGCAGCTCCGCCGGTTCGACCGGTTTCGGAACGTGCATTTGAAAACCGGCGCTCAGCACGCGCATTCGATCTTCGACTCGCGCGTAAGCCGTCAGCGCGACTGCCGGAATTCGCCCGCCTTTTTCCGGCGGCAGTTCGCGAACCGCCTGGATCAAATCGTATCCGTCGCGTTCCGGCATTCCGATGTCGCTGACAAGCACGTCGAATTCCTCGCTTTCAATTTTTTCGAGCGCTTCATTAACCGATGAAACGCCGGTGATTCGCGCCTCGCAGTGTTCAAAAATAAAAACGAGCAATTCGCGCGTGTCGCGTTCGTCGTCAACGACGAGAACGCGCAGATTTCTGATTTCCGGCGGGCAGACAAACGGAACACTGCTCTGTGCCGTCGGCGAAACTCTCTCTCCCGCCGGTTCATCGAGCAGCGGCACTTCTTTCGAGCGAACCGGAATAATCGGAAACGAAACGGTGAAAACCGCGCCTTGCCCGATTCCTTCGCTCGCTGCCTGAACGGTTCCGCCGTGCAATTCGACGAGATGACGCACGATGGCGAGTCCGAGTCCGAGTCCGCCGTACTGACGCGTCGTCGAGCTGTCGCTCTGCCGAAATCGCTCGAAAATAAACGGCAGCGTCTCGGTCTCAATTCCTTGTCCGTTGTCGGCGATGGTAATTTCGACGTGCGAATTAACGCGTTCGAGTTTAATCATGACGCGTCCCTGTTTCGGCGTAAATTTAATGGCGTTCGAGAGCAGATTCCAGATAATTTGCTGCAAACGGTCAGCATCGCCGGAAATCATTACGCCCGAAGTCAGCACTTTTTGCAGCCGGATGCTTTTCGCTTCCGCCGCCGGACGCACCGATTCAATCGCCAGTTCGATCACCGGCGCGAGTTCGACCGGATTAATGTCGAGCCGCAGTTTGCCGGAAATGATGCGCGAAACATCGAGAATATCTTCGATCAGCTGCGATTGAGATTTCGCGTTGCGCTCGATGATTTCGACGGCGCGCTCGGCTTGTTCGCCGTCAATCTGTTTTTCTTTAAGCAGCCGCGACCAGCCCAAAATCGAAGAAAGCGGCGTGCGCAGCTCGTGCGAAAGCGTCGCTAAAAATTCGTCTTTCAAACGATTGGCGTTTTCCGCTTCGGCGCGCGCTTCTTTTTCATTCCACAAAAGCCGCTCGCGCTCGGACTGAATCATTCTTTCTTCGGTGATATCAATCGTAATGCCGTCGAAGCGGTACGGATCGCCGTTTTCATCGTAAAAACCGCGCCCGGTCGCGCGAATCCATTTGACGCGGTCGCCGTCCGGGCTGACGGTGCGGTAAACGACATCGTAGTGCGTTTGACCGACGATTGACGCGTCAATCGCGCTGCGCGTCAGCTCGCGGTCTGCCGGGTGAATGATGCGGTAAAAATCTTCAATCGTCACGGCTGCATCCGGCGACAGCCAGAAATGTTCTTTGGTCTGCGTGCTCCAATTCAGCACGTCGAACGGCAAATCGCAGTACCACAAACCGAGAACCGAAGAATCGAGCACGAGTTGGAGCCGCTCCTGACTTTTTTGCAAAGCGGCTTCGGTTGTGCGGCGCGCCGTTACGTCCTGCATCGCGCCGAGCATTCTGATCGGTTTGCCGTCGCGATGAATGGCGAATCCGCGGTCAAGAACATATCTGAAGCTGCCGTCGGCGCAGATGAAGCGGTATTCGTCCGACCATTTTTCGCCGCCGTTATCAATGACATCGTGAATGCTTTTGACGACGCGGTCGCGGTCTTCCGCGTGTATGTGTTCGTACCACCATTTGGCGGTCGTTTCAACATCTTCTTTGGCGTAGCCGAACATCGTTTCGACCGATTCGTTCCAGCGAACCAGATTGGTTTGCAAATTCCAGTCCCAAATCGTGTCGTTCGTCGCGCGCGAAATCAAACCGAAGCGTTCGAGCGTTTCGCGCAACGCTTCTTCGGTTTCTTTGCGGCTCGTAATGTCAATGACGACGCCGGGCAGAGAAACCGCCGCGCCCGTTTCGTCGCGCACGATGCTGCCGCGCGCGAACACCCAGCGAACGCCGCCGTCCGGTTTGACGAGGCGGTATTCGGCTTCGTAAGAATCTTTGTTTTCGAGCGCGTCGGCGATCAGAGTTTTTACGCGATCAACATCTTCTTCGTGAATTGCCGCCACGTAACTTTCAATCCTGCCGCCTTGAGCATCTTCGGGCGAAACCGAGAAAAAGAGCGCGAGATTTTTGTCGGCGACCACGCGATTATGTCGCACGTCCCACGTCCACGTGCCGATGGCTCCGGCTTCGAGCGCCGCTTCGAGCCGCAGGCGCGTATCTTCGAGCGCCAGTTCCATCTCGCGCCGTCTGGTCAAGTCAATTTGCTTGAGCACGAATTCGCTCGCCTGATCGTTGCCGTCCTTAACCGGATAAAGATGCGATTCGAGCCAGCGCGGCGCGGCTTCCGGTTTGATGTGCGGCACCGGACTGTAAAGCGCGGCGGGCAAAACGACCGCTTCGCCGCCGAGCAATCGCTCGATCATCTCCGCCCTTTCCGGCGTCTGAAATTCCTCGATTTCAAATATATTTTGTTCGCTGATTTCATCGAGCGAGACGTTCCACAATTCGCGGAAACTGCGGTTGACCGTGAGCGGGCGACCGTCCTTATTAAAAATCATCATACTGAGCGGCGATTGTTCGACGACGCTGCGAAACCGCCGTTCGGATTCGTGCAGCCGGACGTTCGTCGCCTGCAATTCCTGCGCGCGCAGATAGATTTCCGCCTCCATTCGCTTGTTGCGCTGCAAGAGCAGCGCCGACGCTTCATCCTGCTGGCGGCGGTTTTGTTCGAGGCGAACGAGTTCGGTAATGTCCTCGACGTAATGAACGGCGTATCTGACCTTTTTTTCTTCGTCGGCAAAAACCGGAAAAGTCTTCAAACTCCAAAATCGTTCTTCGTAGCCGCCGCCCTGTTCCGCCGGTCGCTGAATGTCGTATTTCTGAATCGGCAGCGTATCAACGTCGCCCGTTTGAAAAACCCGTTCGAGCGAGCCGCGCACGTTTGCCATACTGTGCGTCGCCGCATCTTCGTCCGGATTTTCCGGGAACACCTCGAAAAGATTGCGCCCGACGATGTCTTCGCGCCGCAGCATCGTCGCCTTTAAATACTCTTCCGACACGGCGGCGACCGTCATATCCGGCAGTACGATAATGTATAAACCGGGAAGATTTTCGAATAATTGACGAAAGTCGAGCGCAAACGTTTCATTAGGCATAATCTATTTAAACTTTATGTGCAGCGAGCCGGATTTGGCAACTGATAAACAGTTTATAAAAACGCGCGGCATTTTAACATTCGGGCGGAAAAGCGTTATCTTAAATCAACAAATTCTTTGATTCGGACAAATCCGAAAAGCCGGGCGAAACCGCTCGGAAACACACTTGGCGAAACACAAAATGAAATCAAACAAATTACGGAAAATTTTACTGACCGGCTTGATTGCGCTGGCGGCGGCAAATTTCGCGTTGGCGCAAACGACGAGACAACGCTCGACAAACGTGGTGCAAACCCGATCAGCAGCGGCTATCGAAGAACGCGGCGTGCGCGCGGCAATGGAATTTTTAGCAAGCGACGCGCTGCAGGGACGCGGCAGCGGAACTGAATTCGAGCGGCTCGCCGGACAATACATCGGCTCGCAGCTGCGGCAGTTCGGCGTCGAACCGGCGGGCGAAACCGATTCGTCCGGCGCGGCGACTTATCTGCAAACCGTGAAAATCACGCGCAATTCGTTCGCCGCCAATCCGAAGCTGACCTACGCGGCGAACGGCGCGGCGGAAACGCTCGAACACGGCGGCGAGATGCTCGTTTTTCGGATGACGGCGGGACAAATCGCGGGCGAACTGCAAAAAATCAATCTTGACGGACAACCGAAATCGGGCGCGGTCGTTTTCGTTCGGCTGCGCGAAAACGAAAACACTCCGAATCTGTTTCAGAATTTGCAGCAGCTCGCCGCCGGCGGAGCGCGCGCTGTCATCGTCGAGGAAACCGCGCAGATTCGCGCCGGATGGACGAATTACGCGAATCGAAAAATATCGTTTACAAACGTTTCCGGCGTGGCGGCAAATAACGCCAATATAATTTTTGTCAGCAAAGCGGCAGCCGCGCGGCTTGCCGCCGTCGCCGATGGAACGCCGTTTGAAATCAAAGGCGAGCTTAATGCGCCGGAGAATCGGCAGACGTGGAACGCCGTCGGCAAAATAACCGGAACCGATTCTCGTCTCGCGTCCGAAGTCATTCTTTTGAGCGCGCATCTGGATCATCTCGGCGTGCGCGAAAATGCGCCGGGCGCGGACAAGATTTTTAACGGAGCCGACGACGACGCTTCCGGCTGCGTCGCCGTGCTCGAGCTCGCCCGCGTTTTGGCGAGCGGCAAACGCCCGAAACGCACCGTGCATTTCGCCTTTTTCGGCAGCGAAGAAGCGGGCGGTTACGGCGCGCAGTTTTACGTGAGCAATCTGCCGTATCCGAAAGAAAAACTCGTCGCCAATCTCGAATTTGAAATGATCGGGCGTGCGGACGCCAAAGTGAAGCCGGAAGAATTGTGGCTGACCGGCTACGACCGCTCGAATCTCGGCGCGGAACTCGCCAGACAAGGCGCGCGCCTCGTCGCCGATCCGCACCCGGAAGAAAACTTTTTCCAGCGTTCGGACAATTACACGCTCGCGCGGCAGGGCGTGATCGCGCACACGGTTTCGAGTTTCGGCTTGCACACCGATTATCATAAAGCGAGCGACGAAGTGAAAACGATTGATTTCCAGCACATGACGCGCTCAATCAATTCGATGGTCGCGCCCGTTCAATGGCTCGTTAATTCCGATTTCAAACCGGCTTGGTACGAAGGCAAAAAACCGTAAAATTTCCAGACGGTTCGGAATAGCAAAGAGAGGCAGAAATGGGACGCGGATCGAGCGGATAAAACGGGTCGAAGCGGATTTTATTAAATCAAAAAATCGTTATTAATCCGCATTAATCCGCTTGTTCCGTTCAATCCGTGTCCCATTTCTTATTTTTCTATTTCTTTTCTGATTTTTAACAAAATCTTTTAACTGATAATGAAAAAAAACAAATTTTTCGCGCTGATTTTTTCCGGTCGTCTGCCGCTCGCGTTTTGTCTGATTGCCGCATTTGCCGCCGCGTCGTTTTCGCAATCAATGTATTTTCCGCCCGCCGGAGATTGGGCGCGGCGCGCGCCGGAGCAAGTGAAAATGGACGCGGCGCGATTAAAAGAAGCGATTGATTTCGCCGTCGCGAGCGAAGCGAAAGCGCCGCGCGATTTGGAACTCGCGCATTATCAAACGTTCGGGCGCGAACCGTTCGGCGAAGCGGTCGGCGCGTTCAAATCGCGCGGCGCGGCAACCGGAATTATTTTGCGCAACGGCTACATCGTCGCCGAATGGGGCGCGCCCGAACGCGTTGATATGACGTTCAGCGTGACGAAAAGTTTTGTTTCGACTGTCGTCGGTCTGGCGCTCGACCGCAAGTTAATCAAAAATCTGAACGACCGCGCCGCCGATTATTCCGCGCCCGTCGCCGTTTACAATCCGAACCAAAAATACGACAACGCCGATGCGTTCGGCAAAGCGAAAATGCTCGATTTATTCGATACCGAGCACAACCGAAACATCACTTGGGACAGTCTTTTGCGACAGACGAGCGATTGGGAAGGCACGCTTTGGAACAAGCCCGATTGGGCTGACCGACCGGACAGAGACGCAAATAATTGGCTCAACCGCAAACGAAATAATCCGGGCGCGGTTTACGAATACAACGACGTGCGCGTCAACCTGCTCGCGCTCGCCGCGCTCAACGTTTGGCGCAAACCTTTGCCGCAGGTTTTAAAGGAAAACCTGATGGATGAAATCGGCGCGTCAAGCAGTTGGCGCTGGCTCGGCTACGAAAATTCGTGGATCGTTTTAGACGGACAAATCGTGCAGTCGGTTTCCGGCGGCGGACATTGGGGCGGCGGAATGTTTATTTCGGCAACCGATCTGGCGCGTTTCGGTTTATTGAGTTTGAATCGCGGAAAATGGAACAAAAAACAAATTCTCTCCGAAGAATTCTTCAAACAAGCGACGACGCCCACGCCCGCGCAGCCGACTTACGGTTTTATGAATTATTTTCTCAACACCGACAAAAAACTTTACCCGAACGCGCCCGCCGCCGCCTTCGCCCACGTTGGCAACGGCACGAACATCATCTACATTGACCCGGAAAACAACCTCGTCGCCGTCGTCCGCTGGATCGAAAACGCGCAAATCAACGAATTCATCGGCAAACTCAACGCGAGTCTGAAATAATCGAAAGCCGCCCGAATGCCGAAACCGTTTTCGGTTATAAAATTCGATGTTCGTAACGTCGAAATCGAAGTTTTTAACTCTGAATTCTAAGTAAATAACTCGAAAATCCGAGTTCCGAACATCGTTTTGCACCCGTTAAAGCCGCTCGATTTGCCGGAAGACAAAATCGTCGAAATCGAAGTGCGCGACGTTTCGGAAAGTGAAGACAAAGAAAAATGGTTGAAGGATTTTGACGAATGGATGAACAGTCTCGATCCGAACACGCCGAATCTGACCGACGAACAGATCAGCCGCGAAAGCATTTATGAAGAACAATTAAACAGACAAAGATGAAATATCTCCTCGACACAAATATTCTTCTGCGTCTGGTCGAACTCACGCATCCGCATCACAAAGAAGCAAGCGAAGCACTCAAAAAGCTGAAAATCCAAAACGCCGAATTTTACACTTTCCTGCAAAACATCTCCGAATTCTGGAACGTCTGCACACGCCCGAAAGACAAAAACGGTTTAGGTTTTACAATTGCCGAAACCGATTTGCAGTCAAAAAGATTTGAGCGATTTTTTTAGTTTTCTCCCCGACACTTCGGAAGTCTACAAAAACTGGCGCGAACTCGTCGTCAAACATTCCGTCTCCGGCATCCATGTCCACGACTCCAAAATTGCCGCCGCAATGGAAGCCCACAACATCGAAAACCTGCTGACCTTCAACGCCCAAGATTTCAAACGCTATCCTGACATCAAAGCCGTTGAGCCGAAAGTTGCTTAAAGAAATAGTAGAAAATCAGACACATTATTCTACGAAATTGAACCATCATATAATCTAGATATTCAATTTTACATGGGAGAAACTTCCTAATTCTTATGATGATTGTTCTTGATACAAATATTTTGGTTTCAAACTTTAATATGACTTGCAGCACTTTTAAAGTATTTCTTGATGGATTGAAGGATGCAGGACATTCACTTTTTACATTACACATCGTTGTTGATGAAACGATTAATAAATATAGAGAGTCTTTATATAAATTAAGGCAAGATGAGGAAAAGTTAAATAGCGAAGTCAGGAGGCTGACTAATGAAAAAAGAGACTCAACTTTTTCTGAA
>SXVE01000128.1 GCA_005790265.1 Acidobacteriota bacterium
ATCTCGACAGCGCACTTTGATGTCGCCTTCCAAAACATGATAGCGATATTTTGTGCTCCATACGATGTGTGCCGTCAATCGTGTAATCGTATGATGACCGCGTCGGTTATCTTTCATCTTCCGCAATTCTCACACGAGATTTTAGCGGAAGCAAACTAAAGTCTTGCGCTGAAAGCGCATAGCATTTACTAGCGTTCTGGAACAGTAAAAAAGAATTTATAAAAAGCTGTATCTAAGAAAACTGTTTTTCAATCCGAATCAAAGTTCAGCCCTTCTCGGTAAAATTAACGCGGAACTTTTTGAAACAAACGGTGTCTAAAGCTGCGAGGTGAAAATATGAAATTACTTGCTCAAATCTTGTTCGTTGTAACAATCGTTGCTGTCGGCATCGGTCTTTGTCCGGCACAGTCAACTTTATCAATTCCTGCAACCCTGACAAAAACTATCGGCAATGCGAAAATTTATCGGCTCAAAGACAAACTGACGGTCGAAACGATTTTCTTCGACAGAGACGGCAAATCCGTCAAAGCGGTTTTCGACTCGCCGACAACAAAAGTAACAAAGCCGGGAATGCTTGATTTGGAGTTTTACGGATTTTGGAAAGGTTTCGGGAAACCGACCGACCGACACATCGAAATCGTTTGGGGCGCGAACGGCAAGTTTGCCGGCGAAGCGAACTTTACAGCCAGACTATTAAAATCCGAAGCTGAAATCGAAAATTACGAAATATTATTTTCCCTGCCGATTGCGTTTGAAACAATCGAAAAGATTGCAAACTCTGAAGATGTATCTATTACTTTTGGCGACACTACAATCAAACTGACAGGCGAGGAAATAAGCAGGCTGCGAGACTTGGAAAAAACTTTCGGGAAGCATTAACTGGTCAGGGATTCAACGGATGAAAGGACGCGGGCAGCAATTTCGTCAAACGCGATGCCGCGAAGAAGATGCGCGGAATAAAATATGCTCGGCGATTTCCGCAGCCGCAAAATTTCAAGTTTGAAAAATCGGCAGGAAATCAAAGGCTTCACTTTGGCGGACGGCGCGGCGCGAAATGAATTTCTCGCGGCGAAAACGCGCTTTGTCGAATTTGACGAAATCGGTGATTTGCCGCGCGCCGAACATTTTTTCCTGAACGTCAACACGCCGGAAGATCACCGCGCGGCGCAGGCGGCTCTGGCGAAGACTTTATGATTGATTGGAGCGTGCGCTTTCACCTTTGCCGTCTCAAACGGGCGATAAAAATAGACGAACCATTCGCTTTCTTTTCTCTCTTCCGCCCAGCTCGCCAAATTGTATCGCCGCGCGAACAATTCGCGCAGCGGAATGGGGTCAAACGGATGCCGCAGCAGCAGAACGCCGTGCGCGTCTTTTAGCTTCGCCAGAGCCTTCATAACTGCGGGCAGCGGGTCGCTTGCCGTCTCGTGAAGCGGCATCAAATCCGTAAAAATTACGTTTTCGTCGGTGTCTTTGACGTTGGCGATTTCCGCCGGTTTGACGGGCAGATTCGCGTCCGCGTATTCAAAATCTTTCGGTTCGCTCGCAAACAACTCTGCCGCGAGTTCGGCTTCGTCTTCGCCGAGAGCCAGATTCAAGACGTATAAAATTTCGGTCAGCGGCACGCGGGCGACGCGCGCGGCTTGCTCGATTGAAACGCGCCTGCTCATCGCTCGCCGCAGCGTCGGATTTCGCAGCCGCTCGAAATTCACGGACACCATCGCCAGCGTATTCAAAACCTTTTGCTCGTTCATCGCCAGAACTTCTTCGATTTTCATCTCGCGCCGCACTTTCATAATAGTCTCTCTCCCGTATAAAAAAATTGTCAGCCTTTCGGTTTGAAAAGAATGTGATTTTAGTCACCGTTCGATTGATTTTTACAAAAAATTCGTGACTGCGAAATCGAAAAGCCAACTTTGAAATTCGTGATAAGGGCGATAAACTTGCGGTATTGATGACGGCGGATAAAACGGCAATTTTAGGACAGACCGAGCTTTTTCGAGATTTGGAAGCGGACGTTCTGCGCGCTCTCGCCGCCCGCGCCGTCGAGAAACGGCTCGCCCGCAACGAAATCGTCTTTCTCGAAGGCGAAGAAGCGAAGGGGTTGTTCGTGATTGCGGAAGGCGCGGTGCGCGCGTTTCGCACCGCGGCGGACGGACGCGAGCAAATCATCCACGTCGAACGCGCCGTCACGACGATTGCCGAAGTTCCGGTTTTCGACGACGGCAAATATCCCTCGACCGTCGCCGCCGAAGAGCCGACCGTTCTTTATTTTCTCAATAAAAAAGAAGTCCGCAACCTATGTCTGAAACATCCGCAGATTGCGCTTGCCGCTACCATGCTTCTGGCTAAACGCCTGCGCGGATGCGCGGAACTGGTCGAGATTCTCTCCCTGCGCGAAGTCGGTCAACGCCTCGCCCACATCTTTTTTGAAGAAGCCTCAAAAAACGGTAAACAAACTGCCGACGGTATTCGTTTCAAGCAGAAATTAACGCACAACCAGCTTGCCGCCCGCGTCGGCACGGTCCGCGAAGTCGTCACCCGCGCGCTCTACCGCCTGCAAAATCAAAGGCTGATTATTGTAGACGGAAAAGAAATAATTGTTCCGAATCTGGAAACGCTGGCGGGGTATGCTGATTTGGAGTAGCTGTAAATCATTACCCGCAAATACAAATTTTGTCCGTGGAACGAGTTTATTTTGGTGATTTTATTGAAAGTTCTACTTCCTATATTTTAATGAAGGTAACCGTTCAGTTGATTAAGCAGAAATCTGTTTCGCTTTTGGACAATCGTCCGATTTATTTTTATGCTTGATTTTAATGTGGCGCACACTTGGCATTACTGAAAAGGATTGGCGGCAAACTCCTTTTGCTGTTCAGACTA
>SXVE01000129.1 GCA_005790265.1 Acidobacteriota bacterium
CGTCTTCAGAAGTCCGCAAATTCGGTTCGATCAGCGAAGAATTTTCGTCGAATTTCTTCGGATCGATTTCCGTGGCGTGAACGGATGAAAAAATGCGAAAGCCGTCGTCTGCGAGCCGCATATCGTAACCGTAACTCGACGCGCCTGCCGAAATAATGCGCGAGCCGTTCGATTCTCTCACCAATTCGGGCAGAAAAGGCGCGATCATTTCGTGTTCTTCCGCCATTTTGCGCAGCCAGACGTCTGATTTTATTGTCATAAAGTTTGATTAAAAGTTTTGTAAAAACTAAAAAAGGAAAGCGATTTTGAAAAAACATCATTATCGCTTTCCTCACGGAAATTTCAAAATTCAGATTAATATTTTACTCGGGCTTTTTCAATTCGGCGATTTTCATCGTTCCTTCGCCGACCGTGAAATTGAGCGCGACGCCGCCGACTCCGGCTTTGCCGACGACGCTCTTTTCGGTAAATTTCGTGCGCGCTTTCGGCTTGAGCGCGGCAAACGTGTTTTCGATTTGTCCGGTGCGCAAAATGCTCGCGTCAATTTCGGCGTTTAAGCTGACGGGCAGAAAAACGTTCATTGCGCCGTTCGCCATCTGCACGTCGGCGAAGCGTCCGCGCCAGCCGCGCGTCGGAATCGTCACGTCAACCGTTCCGCCGCCAAACGTTGCGGAAATCGCGCCGCCGACCAAATTGAGTTTCGCGTTTGAATTCAAGTATTTTACTTTCAGCGCGCCGTCAACGTTCGCAACGCTGAAATCGCCGCTGCCGCCGTCAATATTCAAATCGCAGTAACGCGGAACTTTGATTTTGAAATCAACGCGAAACGGCAGTCCGACGAGATTTTTCGGAAGATTTTTCGCCGTCCGTTTGACATATTCTTTGTCGTGCGTGCCGACGCTGATAATGCGCACATGCAGCAAACTTTCGTCTAAAACAAAACCGTTAATGTCGGCGAGCTTGGCTAAATCCGCTTCCGTTCCGGCTTCGACTTCGATTTCCGCCGCGATTTCGATTTCGTTTTTATTCCAACCTTCGATTTCAATTGAGCCGTTTGGCGCGCCGATAATCGAAACCGTGCCGCCCGCGCCGAATTCGAGATTTTCGGATTTATAAGTCGTTCGTTTGATTAATTTCTGCGGCGCGGTTTGCGCGAAACAAACGACGGAAAAAGCGGCGAAAACGAATGCGAGCAGCAGTAAATTCACGAATTTCAAGTTTTTCATTTTTTTTAGGCGAGCAAAAAAGGAGACAAAAAAGGCAAAAGTAAAAAGGTAAAAGGCAAAAAGCGGAATGCGCGAATCAAACGCGACTTCATTAAGTCTATTCGCTGTTGAAGAATTGGTCAAACTTTTTTTTGGCGGAGATTTTATCTCAATCGAAATAAAAAAGAACTTTGCAATCAATTTCCAGGCTTTTACCTTTAACCTTTTTACCTTTCTACTTTTGATTTTTATCTTCTGATAAACGCGATGTTGCCGCGCTGATTGGTAACGGTGAAAGTTGCGCTGCCGTCGCCGACTCTGCCGATGACGCGGCGACCGTCGCCAAAGCTCATACTGCCGTTGGAGAACGAACCGAGACTGATATTGCGCGATGAAGGCGCGGTGGCGACGAGCTTGAACGAAGATTCGTACGGAATGCGCAGATTGATGTTGCCGCGCATCGAGGTAAAACGGTAGTTACCGTCGCGGCTGATTTCGCCGTCGAAAAATATATCGCCGATGCCGTTTTCCGCTGAAACCGCGTTGGCGAGGACGTTTAAGAGCGTGATGCTGCCTTCGGTCGAAATGTGCGCGCGAACGAGATTGCCCTGAATATTGCTGACGTTGAGATTGCCCATCTTCGTTTCAATGTCTACCGAAGAATGATAAGGAATGCGAACGAGAAAATTAACGGCGCCGACTTCGCCTCTGCCCTGATTGTCCTTGACGAGATTAATCACAATCGTGCCGCTCAAATTCTGCGGCTCAATGTTCGCCGCCGGTTTTTCCAAATAAGCCGAAATAGCAACTTCCGGTCGGTCCCAACCTTCGACCGTCACGGTTCCGGTGCGGTTAGTTAGTTGCAGACGGACATTCTTAGTCGCCGGATAAGAGCGCGCGAATTTTTTCTGCGCCGAGGCGGCACCGGAAAATGACAGCATAAAAAAAACTACGCTCAACCAGAGAAGAACCGTAGTTTTTTTGCTTGCCGACGAGCCAAACAAATTGTGTAAATCCAATTTCATTGCCAAAAAACTGTTAACAAAAAGCTATTATTAAAAAGAGAAAATAAAATTATAAATCAGAAAACTCGCGAAGCAATTCCATTTTTTCCGTCAAAGTCGAATCGAGCATTTCGCCCGACAAATCATCCTGCGGATTTTCCTGCAAAATCAAAGTGTATTCGCTGACGGTACGGTCAATTTCGTTCAGATTGCGGTCAAAGGCTTCGCGCAGATTGTTGTCCCACTGCGTGCGGCGCGCCGCGACGCGCTGATTCCAATATTCAATCGCTGCCTGCTGCTGTTCAATGCGGCGCAGACGAATTTGCTGAGGCGTATCAACCAACCCGAATTTGCCCAGCAGTTTTTCAACGACGCCCGGCGCGTGTTCGGTTTGCGCCGCAAAATCCTCGTTGAAAGTCGAAGCCGAATAACTTTTAATGACGACAATCGTCAGCAGCGAACTGAGCAGCGCGATCACCATCATCGCCGAAGCAAACTGTGACAGCGACAATTGCCACATTCTCGAAAACCAATTTCCCGGCGCTTCAACCGGCAACGTTTCCGGGCGCGCGGCGTCCTGCTTTATTTCACTTTCGATTACATTGTTAATGCGGCACCAGAGCGCCTGCGAATTGGGCGGAATGATTTCAGCGGGCGATTCTTCCAAACAAAAATTCAAAATTGAAGCGAAATCTTCGCATAATTTGGCGCATTCGGCGCAAATTGAAAGATGCGTCTGGACGCTCGAAGAATCTTTATCGTCGAGATCATTGTCCAAAAAAGCACTGATCAATTCCTGACACTGTTCGCAGTTCATTTCCAATTTTTTCCGTGTAAATACTGAAGTCTGTTAGCTTTTCAAACCGTGCGATTGCCCGTTTCAACACTAATAGATTGCCGCTCAAAATAAATAGTTGCCTTGAGAAAAAGTTTTTAGTCGTTTTGCTTGATTAATAATCCGCGCAGTTTGAGACGCGCTTTATGAAGCTGTGATTTTGAAGTTCCGACGGAAATGCCGAGCATTCGCGCGACTTCTTCGTGTTCGTAGCCTTCGATGTCGTGCAGAATAAAAACTTTGCGGTAGCCGTTCGGCAGTTCGCCGATCGCTTTTTTGAGCGCGATGCGGTCAACAACCGGCATTTTATTCGGATTTTCCGTGCCGGAAACGGTTTGCTCGGGCATTTCGCCGTCTTCGCTAGTCTTTTCGTTTTTCACGCTGCGCCGCCGGAAATGCATCAAAACCTGATTGACCGTTAAGCGGTGAAGCCACGTCGAAAACGCCGAGTCGCCGCGAAAACTGCCGATTTTGCGAAAAAGCTGAATGAAAACTTCCTGCGTCAAATCTTCGGCTTCCGACTGGCTGTTCGTCATTCGCAAACAAAGCGAATAAGTGCGGCGGTGGTAACGTTCATAGATCACTTCAAACGCGGCGATGTTGCCGGTCGCGGCTTTTTGCGCGAGCGCAAAATCCGGCGCGTCAGGCGCTAATGTTTCTTCGATGACGGGAGTTTGAAAGACGGGAACGCTGACTGCGTTTTCCTCAAACCCAAAAGCGAGGTCTTGCTCCACCATCGCTGTCGAGGCTGCATCCATAGTTGCTCCTAAAAGGCTAGCGTTTAAGTTTGTAAAATCATCCCTTTTTATGATGTTTGACCTCCGAAGTATGGTTGCTTTTGGACGGCACAAAGAATCTTATGACGAAAAGCGCTAAAGGTAAAGACTTTTTTCGTTCGAGCAAAAGAATCGTTATCTTACATCAGGCGCGGAAATTTCGGTAATGACAAATATGAAAAATCGGCAAGCATCCGAAAATTTTCTCCGTTTTGTCCGGCTGTTGTGGTATAAACTCAAGTGATCTACCAACTTACGATTATAATAATTAAACGAACAATATGCTTTTCCTGACGCAATCGGCTGCCGTGTTCGGCATTGACGCGCTCATTGTTGACATCGAAATAAATCTTCAACCGGTCAAAGGCGAAGCCGATACTTCGTCGCCCGTCATCATCGTCGGTCTGCCCGACACGGCGATTCGCGAGTCGCGCGAGCGGATTCGCGCCGCGATTACCAACAGTTCGTTCTTTTTTCCGTTTCATAAAACGACAATCAATCTCGCGCCCGCCGACGTGCGCAAAGAAGGCGCGAGTTTTGATTTGCCGATTGCGCTCGGAATTTTGGGCGCTAATGGCGATCTCGGAAATCACGAAAGTTTGAAAAACATTTTAAGCGTCGGCGAACTGTCGCTCGATGGGCGAATTCGTCCGGTGCGCGGCGCGCTTTCGATTGCGCTGCGGGCGCGCGAAAACGGCGTCGAAAATTTAATTTTGCCCGAAGAAAACGGCACCGAAGCCGCCGTCGTACAAAACATCAACGTTTATCCGGTGCGCGATCTGCGCGAAGCCGTTGCCGTCAGTCAGAGTTTGCTGAGCGGCAAAGATACGCCGATTCAACCGCTGAAACCGAACATTGCCGATCTAAAAACGAACGAAAACAAATACCGCGCCGATTTCGCCGAAGTGCGCGGGCAAGCGTCGGCAAAACGCGCGCTCGAAGTGGCGAGCGCGGGCGGTCACAATATTCTTTTAATCGGTCCGCCGGGATCGGGGAAAACGATGCTTGCCAAACGTCTGCCGACGATTTTGCCGCCGCTCGAGTTTGAAGAAGCGCTGGAAATTACCAAAATTCATTCGGTCGCCGGATTAACGGGAAAGTCCGGTTTGGTCACGGCGCGCCCGTTCAAATCGCCGCATCACACTGTTTCGCAAGCCGGTTTGATCGGCGGCGGTTCGATTCCGCGACCGGGCGAAGTTTCGCTCGCGCATCTCGGCGTTTTGTTTCTCGACGAGCTGCCGGAATTTGATAAAACCGTGCTCGAAGTGCTGCGCCAGCCGATGGAAGACAAACAGGTGACGATTTCGCGCGCGGCGACTTCGCTGACGTTTCCGTCAAATTTCACGCTTGTCGCCTCGATGAATCCGTGTCCGTGCGGTTATTTCGGCAGTTCGCGCGAGTGTCGCTGCTCGCCGCCGCAGATTCAACGCTACGTCGGCAAAATTTCCGGTCCGCTGCTCGACCGCATTGATATTCACATTGACGTTCCGGCGGTTAACTTTAAAGAATTGCGCGGCAAAAACGTCGCCGCCGGTGAAAGTTCGGAAACGATTCGCGAGCGGGTCATTGCGGCGCGCGAAATTCAATTGAACAGATTAAACGGCGACGGCGTTTATTCCAATTCCGCGATGTCGCCGACGCAGATTCGCCGTTTCTGCGCGCTCGATGCCGACAGCGAAAATCTGCTCGAACGCGCGATGACGCGGCAGGGATTGTCGGCGCGCGCGCACGACCGAATTCTCAAAGTCGCGCGCACGATTGCCGATCTCGAAGGCGGCGAAAATATTTCGGCGGCGCATTTGAGCGAAGCGATCAGTTATCGCTCGCTCGACCGCAACTATTGGACATAAACGGTCTTCTCTGCGAAGATAAAATGTTGATTTTGCTGAAAAATTTGCATCCAAGAAAGCTGTTTAAAGCTCTGTGCGATTAACAACGGCATAAAAATTTAGTTCGATTTTTTGGTGAGCAAACATTAACCGTCAATGATTAATAAAAATTTAATCGGATTTGAACATCTGCCGCAGACGATTCCGCATTTTTGTCTCGAATCTTTTCGCCTGAATAATAAAAGCGACGCGCTTAGTTTTAAGGTGCAGGACGCGTGGCAGAATCTTTCGGGCGCGGAAGTGATCGAAAAAATCAAGCGAATCGCGCTCGGTTTGGCGAGTCTCGGCGTGAAAGCGGGCGACCGCATCGCGATTATTTCCGAAAATCGCCCGGAATGGTCGCTGACCGATCTGGCGATTTTGTCGCTGCGCGCCGTCAACGTGCCGATTTACACGACGCAGGCGGTCGAGCAGATTCGCTATATTCTCGAGGATTCCGGCTCGAAAATGCTGTTTATTTCCGGCAAAAAACTCTGGAAACACGCCGAAACCGCTGTCCAATCGGTCGAACGTCTGGAAAAACTCGTGTTCTTTGACGCCGATGCGAAACCCGATCATGACAATCGCGCGATCACGCTCGCAGATATTGAGCGGCGCGGCGAAGAATCGGACAAAATTGACGCCGATCATTTCGAGCGAATGCTCGGCAAAATCGAAGCCGACGATTTGGCGACGATCATTTACACTTCCGGCACGACCGGCGAACCGAAAGGCGTGATGCTGACGCACGAAAATTTCACATCGAACGTGCTTGCGGTTTCCAAAGCTCTGCCGATTTTAAGAACCGACCGCTCGCTTGCCGTTCTGCCGCTGTCGCATATTTTCGAGCGCACGGTTTTTTACGTGCTTTGCGCCAACGGCGTTTCGATTCATTACTGCGCGGCGTTCGATCAAATCGGCGCGTTTCTCGCTGAAGTGCGACCGACGATTATGACCGCCGTGCCGCGTCTTTTCGAGCAGGTTTATCACAAAATCGTTAAAAAAGGGAAAGCGGCGGGCGGATGGAAAACTTCGCTGTTTGAATGGGCGCTCGAAGTCGGACAGGATTACTGGGCGGCGCAGGACGAACATCAGTCAATCTCGCCGATTCTGCGCGTGAAACACGCGATTGCCAGCCGTCTGGTTTTTTCCAAATGGCGCGAAGGCGTCGGCGGCGAACTGCGGTTTTTCGTGTCCGGCGGCGCGCCGCTGTCGAAAAAACTTTCGTACGCCTTCTGGGCAGCCGGAATTCCGATTTTGCAGGGTTACGGAATGACCGAAGCGTGCGTGACGTGCGTCAACCGACCGGACGACAACAAAGTCGGCTCAATCGGCACGCCGTTTGAAGGAGTGGAAATGAAAATCGCCGAAAAAGACGGCGAGATTTTGATTCGCGGGCGCAACGTGATGAAAGGCTATCTCAACAAACCGGAAGAAACGGCGAAAGTGATTGACGAAGAAGGTTTTTATCACACGGGCGATGTCGGTTACGTTGACGAAGACGGGCATTTTTACGTGACCGACCGCATCAAGGATTTGTTCAAACTTTCAAACGGGAAATACGTCGCTCCGCTGCAGGTTGAAAGTTTGCTGAAACAATCGGCGCTCGTCGCGCAGGCAGTTGTTGTCGGTTCGGGCAGAAAACAAGTCGGCGCGCTGATCGTGCCTGATTGGGAAACGCTCAAACAAACGCTTGCCGACGAAGGAATCGCGGCGACCGGCTCGCGCGAAGAATTATGCGAAAACCCGCACGTCATCAAACGCGTACAGCGCGACGCGGTCGAATTGACGAGAGAATTAAACGATTACGAGCGAGTCAAACGCGTATATTTACTGCCGCGCGAATTTTCGATTGATAAAGGCGAAATGACGCCGACGCTCAAAATTAAACGCGGCGTGATTGACGAAAAATACGGCGAAGCGATTGACGAAATTTCGGGAAGCTAAACAAAAGCGAAAATAAAAACAAAAAAGCGGCGGCGGACATTGCTCGGTCAACGCTTTTTTTATTTGCCAGAATTGCGTGTAAAAATCAGATTTTTTCAAACATCAACCGCTCGTTTTCGCCGAGCATTTTGTTGAGCAGGGAAAAATCGTTGCGGCGATTGCCGAGCAGCGCTTTGGCGAGTTCGTAAAGCGGTTTGGGATTTTCCTCCGTTTCCACTTTTTCGTCTTCCTGCGGATAATGCGTGTAAAATTCCAATTCGGCGGCGCAGAATTCGCACTCGGTCAGATGCGCGCGAATTTTTCTTTGCTCTGCTGCTGATTTTTCGCCGATTTGAAAATTCAGCAGCTCGTGCGATGACGGGCAATTTGCATTTTTGCAAAAATTTATCATTTTTTTCCAGAACATAAATTAAGCTTTACCTGAAGACACAAAAATCCCCGGTTGAAAGAGCATCAAAAACAAACTTATCGTTACACCAAAAATAAATCTGCAATAGTCGTTCTGTTCCAAAACTTATCAGTAAATTTTGAAATTTTTTTTCGACAAACGCTTATTAAAAATTATAAAGCAAGCGTAAACTGTAATGACAGCAACATTTAACACATGTTGTTAAACACCGCAAAATATTTCAAAAAAGTGTTGCTCAAAATCGGAATTATTGCTAACATCTTATTTGTAGGCGGCGAGAGAAAAACACATCTTGCCTCAGCCCTTCAAATTAACTGTGCTGCTCGGCTGTTAATTGACAAAGTTTTTCTACCAATCCCTAAAGTTTTTAACTAATCGAAACGTAAGTTTTTGTCGTTCGTTTGCGGAATAAATCTCAATCGGGAAGAGATTGCCGCAAAAAGAAGCGAGACGATGCGGGCTTGTTCCGATTTTCAAAAACACAAAATCAAAACAAATCAAAAAAACACAAAAATTCAAATATGAATGGAATACAACAGCAGGAAAAATCGCCGAAATCCGTCCAAACTCGGCAAATCAAAGTCGGAAAATGGAATGAGAGCCTCAAGAGTTCCGACGTTAATCAAATCTGGATGGAATTGCACCGCATCGTTTCATCGCATCCGCTGGTGCGAGCCTCGAAACGCGCCGGTTTTTTGGTAGAAGAAGGTAAACACAATGCTTACACGGATTTGACGCAAGAGCTTTTCGTCGCGCTGCTCAGCAAAGAGCGTTTTCAGCATTACATTGACACCGGAATGACCGACGCCGAGGTCGAAGCCGAGATCAGCCAGATCGAGCTGACGAATATGCTGACCGCCGAGCTGCGCAAACGTTACCCGGAAAGCTATCGTTTGGCGCGCCGCATTTCGACGCTGATTCAGACGAGCAAAACTTTCAGACGATTTGATAATCTGCACAATGTTGACGTACACCGGCGGCTCGCTGATCGGCTTTACGGTCTGGCGGATTGGGCGGACAGAAAAACCCGGCGCGACGCGGCGGAAATGGACGAGCGCGTGAAAACAGTTTCGTTTCAGAGCCGCGATACCAGAATGGTCGGCTGCACCGGCGATTCGCAGATCGTCATCAGCAACGTCGAATTGGAAAAATTAATCGTCCGCGTTTTCAAAGCGATTGATTCGCCGGTTGATGTTCGTTCGCTGCGTTCGTTTGTGATGTCGCGTCTGCCGATTATGGATATTCATCTCGTTCCGGTCGGCGGAATGGGCGACGACGGCGGCGAAGACGACCGCCCGACTTACGAATTTGCCGATACGCGCGAAACGCCGGAACAGGACGTTCTGCGCCGCGAAGCCGAACTGACGGCAGTCGGATTCGTTGATAATTTTCTGCAAAACCTCGAAAAAAGCGTGCGCGGAAAAGCCAAACAATACAACCGGATGATCAGCGTTCTGTGGTATTGCTACTTGATTTCCGACAGCGGAACGCAGCTCGAAGTCGCCGAAATGCTCGGCGTGTCCGATTCGCTCGTGTCTGATTACCGCAAACGCATCGAAGCCAATTTGCAGCAGCTTTCCTTCGATGGAGTCAATGAAGCCCGCCAATTTGAAAAAGCCCTGAAAAACAAAGTCCGCGAAATAATCACCGTTGAAAAAGCGGAAAAAGTAACTGTATAATAATCCCAAAATTAGACAGTTTTCCGTTCCCCGAAAAAACTCGCCGCCGAATTTCAAAGAACCCCGAAAAAATATGTTCTCAAAAGCCAGTCTCTACAAATTTTACGGTTTGGCGAGAGACAAAATCGTTCCCGAATTGAAATATTCGCAGGAATTTTACGAAGACGTTTTAACCGAAAAAATAAACCGAAATATTAATTGGCTTGATTTGGGCTGCGGACATCATCTGCTTCCGCAATGGCGTTTTGAACAGGAAAAAGTTTTGATCGAGCGCGCCGGAAATGTTTACGGTCTCGATTACGATTTTCCGTCGCTCTTAAAGCACCGCACGATCACCAAAAAAATTCAGGGAACGATAGACGAGCTGCCGTTCAAAAATGATTTTTTCGACGCGGCGACCGCCAATATGGTCGTCGAACATCTCGATAATCCGCGCATTCAGTTTGCGGAAGTCAACCGCACGCTGAAACCGGGCGGCATTTTTATTTTTCACACGCCGAACGAAACCGGCTATTTTTCGATGCTGCGCAAAATCGTGCCGGAAAGTCTGGTGAAAAAAATGGCGAAAATTCTCGACGGCAGAGACTGCGACGATGTTTTTGAAGTTCATTATCAAGCAAACACGCGGGAAAAAATCGAACGGCTCGCCGCAGAAACGAATTTTACGGTCGAAAAAATAAAATACGTCAGCTCCGACGCCGTAACCGCTTTGATTCCGCCGCTTGCCGTCGCCGAACTGTTGTGGATTAAAGCGCTGATGGCGCAGCGGCTCGGTCGTTTTCGCACGAATCTGATTGTAATTCTGCGAAAAAAAAGTTAAGAGTTTAGATGCCGACGGTAAGGCGCGGCAAATTTTTCGATTGATCTGAAACTTCCGCGAAAAAATATTCCGCAAAAACAAAATGGCATCGGGAAAATCCAAAAGTTTTGATTATGATTCTCTAATTCCGACTAAAAAAAACGGGAAAGCGGACGGCAAAACTTTGTCTTCGTTCACGCCGCCGCAGCGTGCAAACGATCATTCCGAAAAAAAAAATCGAAGTTGCCGCGACCGATTCGTTTCCGCCGAACGATAAAACATTCAGCCGCAAAATTCCCGCATCAGCCGCGCCGGACGTTTTAAAAACAACATCAGCCGAAACCTCAACCGACATTCCGGTCGCCGAACCGTCGCCGCAAAATCAGGATTTAACTTTTGCGCAAACTCAAAAAGCCGAAAAGAAATTAAAACAAACTCAGAAAGACGCCGCGCTGCTCGAAAGCGACCGCTGGATTTACCGCAACGGACACGCGCTGACATTTGTCGGCGTTTATTTGTTTAGTATTTTCGTTTTTTTTCGCCCGTATGAAATCATTCCCGGTCTCGGTTTCTTGAATTCCGGCGCATTCGTCATTGCGCTCGCGACGCTGGCAATTTATCTTCCGTCGCAGCTGACGACCGAAGGCAATCTGACGATTTTGGCGACCGAAGTAAAATGCGTGCTGGCGATGACCGCGCTCGCGATCTTGCTGATGCCAATTTCCAGAGATTTCACCGCCGCGTGGGAAACTTTTAAAGATCCGTACATCAAAGCCGTTTTGATTTTTATCGTGATGGTCAACGTCGTGCGCACGCGCCAGCGATTGATGGCTTTGCTCTGGATCGCGATTTCCATCAGCATTTATTTATGCTGGACGGCGATTGATTTATATCTCAAAGGCGAATTTAAAACCGAAGGTTACCGCGTTTCGGTGGACATCAAAGGTTTGTTTGAAAATCCGAACGAAATGTCTTTGCATCTCGTGACGATGATTCCGATTGTCATCGCGCTCGGTTTGGCGACGAAAAAAACAGCGGCGAAAATATTTTATTTTTTGCTGACCGTTCTTTTCGTCGTCGTCAACGTTATTACTTTTTCGCGCGGCGGATTTCTCGCATTTGTCGCTTCGATGGCGGTTTTAGTGTGGAAAGTCGGGCGCGCCAACCGCGTCAAAGCGATTCTTTCTGCCGCCGTCGTCGGCATTTTGTTCGTTTTATTAGCACCCGGAAATTATGGTTTGCGGCTTTTATCAATTTTCACGCCCGAACTCGATGCGGTCGGTTCATCTGATTTGCGCAAGGAAAATCTGATATTATCAATCCTGGTCACGATTCGTAATCCGTGGGGCATCGGCATCGGCAATTCGCCGCTGTTCGGCGTCAATAATTTGCAGACGCACAACGCTTTTACGCAGGTTTCGTCCGAACTCGGACTGCTTGGTTTCGCGGCGTATATGATTTTAATGATCAGCCCGTTTCGCAAAATCAGCGTGATCGAAAAAACGCTTTTCGAGAAAAACCGGCGCGATTGGTTCTATTATATGGCAATCGGATTGCAGGCGAGCATCGTCGCTTATATGGTTTCGAGCTTTTTCGCGTCGGTCGCTTATATTTGGTTCGTTTATTATCTGATCGCTTACGCCGTGGCTTTCAGGCGAATTTATCAGGCGGAAAATAATATCAAAGAGGAAATTCGAGCGAATCCGTTTCACGAAGGTTGGTGGAGCGGGAAAAAAGTTGAGCGCGCATAATGACGATTTCAGCCGCACAAATAATTTTCGGAACGAGCGTCGCCGCGCTTTTCTACACGTATGTCGGTTATCCGCTGTTGGTTTATGCGGTTAGTCGGCTTCGTCCGAAATCAATCGAACGCGCCGATTGCGAGCCGCACGTCACCGTTTTAATTACGGCTTATAATGAGGAAAAAGCCATCGCGCGCAAGCTGGAAAACACTTTGGCGATTGATTATCCGGCAGATAAACTGGAAATTCTCGTCGCTTCCGACGGCTCGACCGACCGAACGGACGAAATCGTCAAAGAATTTGCCGGGCGCGGTGTCAAACTTTTTCGGCAGGAAGGAAGGAAAGGAAAAACTTACACGCAAAACAAAGCGGTTGAGAGCGCGCGCGGCGAAATCATTTTGTTTTCCGATGCGACGACCGATTACCAAACGGACGTTCTGCGCGAAATTACGCCGAATTTCGCCGATAAAACCGTCGGCTGCGTCGCAGGCAAATTGATTTACGTTGACGATTCAAAGTCGAACGTCGGCAAAGGCGCGCAAAGTTACTGGAATTACGAAACTTTTTTGAAAGAATCGGAAAGCCGCGCGTGTTCGCTGATCGGCGCGTCCGGCTGTCTTTACGCGGTCAGAAAATCGGCGTATGAGCCGATGTATCCGGAAGCGTGTTCGGATTTTCTGATTTGCACGATTGTTTACGCGCAGGGTTTGCGCTCGGTTTACGAACCGAAAGCCGTCTGTCTCGAAGCGACCAATCAAAAATCCGACAAGGAAATGCAGATGCGCGTGCGCGTGATTTCGCAGACGTTCACCGATTTGTGGCGCAATCGCCGAATGATGAATCCGCTGCGCAGCGGATTTTACGCCGTTCAGCTTTTGTCGCACAAAGTTTTTCGCTACAGCGTGCCGCTTTTTTTGCTGCTGACGTTTATTTCTTCGTTCGTTTTGGCTTTTCACTCGCTGTTTTTCGCCGCCGTTTGCGCCGCCCAAATCTTATTTTATCTAATCGCTTTGCTCGGCTGGGTTTTGGAAACAAACCACAAAAAAATCGGCATTTTCGCCATTCCGCTTTATTTCGTGCTGGCAAATCTGGCTTCGGTCATCGCGTTTTATAAATTTCTGAGCGGCGAAAGATACGCGCGCTGGGAACCGATTCGCGAAACGACGTAAATAATCGAAAAAAAGCGGAAAATGGAAAGTGAAAATACTCGAAAATAAAAAAGTTAAATATCAGTACCAATCCGAATTTTCGTCCTGGCTCGAATCCGATTTAATCACTCCGAATAAAAATGCGGGAAAATGAACCGATAAATTTTAATTTTGAAAAGCGCGTCGGCGGCGCGGTGCTCAAAACTGCGCCGAAAGTCAGTATTATCACGCCCGCTTACAATGTCGCTCGTTTTGTCGCCGAAACGCTCGATTCGATTTTCGCGCAAACTTTTCAGGATTACGAAATAATTTTAATCAACGACGGCTCGCCGGACACGCCGGAATTCGAGCGCGTTCTGGAACCTTATTTCGAGCGCATCGTTTATCTCAAACAGCCGAACGAAGGCGCGGGAACGGCGCGCGATGTCGCCATCGGACACTCGCGCGGCGAACTTTTGGCGTTTCTCGACGCGGACGACATCTGGCTGCCGAATTTTTTGGCAGAACAAATAGATTATTTGGAAAAAAACGAGCTTGATATGGTTTACGCCGACGCGCTGCTTTTCGGCGGTTCGGTTTACGACGGCAAAACTTTTATGGAAACCGCGCCGTCAAGCGGAAAAGTGACGTTTGAAAGTCTGCTCGATTTGACTTGCAACGTGATCACGTCGGGAACGGTCGCGAGAAAAAATCGCGTCGTCACCGTCGGAATGTTTGAACCGGCGCGCGTGCGCGCGCACGATTACGTGCTCTGGCTGAAAATGGCGAACGACAATGCGCGCATCGGTTACCAGCGCAAAGTGTTGCTGAAATACCGCGTTCATCGCGAAAGTTTGTCGGGCGATTCGGTGCAGCGCGTCGAACGCGAGATTGACGTTTACGGGCGCATCAAAAAACTTTTCGATTTGACGGAAAAGCAAAAAACGATTGTCGTCGAGCAATTGCAGCGGCTCGACGCGGATTTGGAAATCGAGCGCGGAAAATCTTTTCTGCTCGCGGGCAAATTCGACCAAGCCGCCGCCGCGTTTGCCAAAGCCAACGAGTATCAAAAATCAAATCGCCTGCGCGTAATCGTCAATCTCGCGCGATTTGCGCCGCGTTTGCTGCTGAAAATTTATAAACGGCAGCGCGCCAGCGAAATAAGTTTTGTGCCGGACGCGGAGAAATCGGCTTAAATGCCTCGATATTTAATTTAAATTTGCAAGTAATGATAAACGGGAAATCGAAAAATTGGTAAAAACAGACGCGAACAATTTGAGTGAAAAAACTGCGCCGAACGAAGAAAAAATCGCTTCCTTAAAATCGCAGAGCACTTGGCTTTTGTTTGCCAAAATATTCGGTTTCGCGTGCGCGTCAATGCTGCCGCTGCTCATTATTCGTTATTTCGACCGCGCGCAAGTCGGTTTATATCGCCAGAGTTTTCAGGTCGTCAGCAATGCGGCGGCGATTTTGTCGTTCGGTTTCGCGATGAGCGCGTATTATTATTTGGCGCGCGAACGCGAAAATCGTCCGGCGGCGATGGCGAATATTCTGCTTTTTCACTTTTTCACCGGCGGCACGGTCTGTTTTCTTTTGCTTCTTTTCCCGCAGATTCTCGGCTGGATTTTTAACAGCGCCGAGATGACCGCGCTCGCGCCGCTAGTCGGTTTCGTCGTCTGGATTTGGATTTTTTCTTCGATTCTCGAAACGGTCGCCGTCGCCAATCGCGAGCCGAAAACCGCGACGGCATTTATTATTTTCGCGCAGCTCGGCAAAGCCGTTTTGATGGCGCTCGGCGTCATCGTTTTCCAAACGGTCGAAGCGTCGCTTTACGCGGCGGTTATTCAGGGAAGTTTGCAGACGATTGTTTTGCTCGTTTATCTCAATCGGCGTTTTCCGCGTTTCTGGCTGGCTTTTAATTTTAAGTTTTTCCGCGCGCATTTCGCTTATGCCGTTCCGTTCGGACTCGCCGGAATTTTGTGGATTTTGATGAGCGACATTCACAATTATTTTGTCGGACACAAATTTTCCGACGCCGATTACGCGATTTACGCTTACGGCTGTTTCGAGGTTCCGCTGATCGCGTCGCTGTGGGAATCGGTCACGTCGGTCTTGATTCCGCGAATGACCGAACTGCAAAGCCGCAATGACCGCCGCGAAATGATTCGCCTGACAACGCGCGCGATGCAGAAACTCGCCTTTGTCATTTTTCCGGTTTATGCGTTTCTGTTCGTTACGGCGGAAACTTTTATCACCACGCTTTTTACCGCCGATTATCTGGCGAGCGTGCCGATTTACCGCATCAATTTAACGCTTTTGCTGTTTCTCGTGCTGGTGACCGATCCGATTGTTCGTTCTTACACCGAACTCGGACGGTTTATGCTCAAGCTGCGAATTTTTCTTTTCGCCGGAATGCTCGCCGCGCTTTATTTCGGCATCAACCATTTTTCGATGAGCGGAATGGTCGGCATTGTCGTCGTCGTCACGCTCGTCGAAAAGATAATTTCGGAAACAATCGTCATCAAAAAATTGAATTTTTCGCGTCAGGATTTATATCTGCTCAAAGATGTCGGAAAAACCGCCGTCGCCAGCATTTTAGCGGGAATCATCGCTTTTGCGTTTTATTTTGCGACGAAAGAGACGATTTTTTCAGCGGCGCAGAATTTACTGCATTCAATCGTGCCGCAGCTGAAAAACGGACTCGTTAATTTTGCGGCGGGCGGCACGACGCTGCTTGTGACATTTCTGGTTTTCGCGCCGATTTACCTTTTTATCATGAATTTGTGGAACGCGATTGACGAAGAAGACAAGAATTTTTTCAAAAATATAATAACCAATCTGTTCGCGAAAATCGGCGGATTTTTCAAATCAAACAAAAGCGCCGAACGCGCCGCGTTAAGCGACTGACGAATAATTTTATGTGCGGAATTGCCGGATTTATTTCCAAAGAAAAAAACGCGCCGACTGGCGAGCGCGCGCATTTGCTCGACCGAATGTGCCGAACAATCGTGCATCGCGGACCGGACGAACAAGGCGTGATCGTCAAAGACGCGGCGGCGCTCGGAATGCGGCGGCTTTCGATTATTGATCTGAAAAGCGGGCAGCAGCCGATTTTCGATTGTTCCGGCGATTTAGCGATTGTTTTTAACGGCGAAATTTACAATTACCAAACGCTCAAAAAAGATTTGGAACGGCGCGGGCATAAATTTAAAACTCATTCCGACACCGAAACAATCGTTCACGCTTTTGAAGAATTCGGCGCGGACTGCGTGCAACATTTGCGCGGAATGTTCGCCTTCGCGATTTACGATTTTCGCGACGAATCGCTTTTTATCGCGCGCGACCGCGTCGGCAAAAAGCCGCTTTTTTACGCCAAAACCGAAAAAGGAAATTTCGTGTTCGGTTCCGAATTAAAAGTTTTGCTCGAACACGGCGAAATCTCGAAAAAGATTGATTATTCAGCGCTCGACGCGTATTTGACGTTCGGTTATGTGCCCGAAGAATTCTGCATTTTTACGGCAGTCGAAAAGCTCGCGCCCGGACATTTTCTAACTTACAAAAACGGCGAAATCAAAACGCATCAATACTGGGATTTCGATTATTCGGCGGCGCCGAAAATAAAAACCGAAGCCGAATACATTGAAATTCTGCGCGAAAAATTACTCGAAGCCGTGCGCATTCGCCTCGTTTCCGAAGTTCCGCTCGGCGCATTTTTGTCGGGCGGCGTTGATTCTTCGGCGATTGTCGCGATGATGTCGCAGTTGTCCGCTCAACCGGTGAAAACCTTTTCCATCGGTTTTCACGAAGACAGTTACAACGAATTGAAATACGCGCGCCTCGCCGCCGAACATTTTCGTACCGACCATCACGAATTCGTCGTCACGCCGGATTTGGTCGAAACGGTTGATGATTTGGTCTGGCATTTTGACGAACCGTTTGCCGATTCGAGCGCGCTGCCGACGTTTATGGTCGCGAAAATGGCGCGCGATTTCGTCACCGTCGTGCTTTCCGGCGACGGCGGCGATGAGCTTTTCGCCGGTTACACGCGCTACGTTAGCGACCGCAAGCGCAGCAACCTGGAAAAATTGCCGCGCGCGTTGCGGCGTAATTTGCTGCGACCGTTCAGCGAAGCGCTGCCGCACGGCGCGAAAGGGAAAAATTTTCTTTACAATTCGTCGCTCGATGCCGTCGAGCGTTATATTGACAGCATTTCGCATTTCGGCGATATGAAAAAAGATGCGCTTTATCAGCAAAATTTCCGGCGCAATTTGAACGGCGAAATCGGCAAAGGCGCGAGAAGTTATCAGGAAATCGCCGCGCGCCCGGCGAGCGAAAACGCGATTGACAAACTGCTTTACCTCGACAGCAAAACTTATCTGCCGTCCGACATTTTGACGAAAGTTGACCGGATGACGATGGCGGCTTCGCTCGAAGCGCGCGTGCCGCTGCTCGATCACGAATTGATCGAATTCGTCCAAAAAATTCCCGCCGAATTGAAATTAAAAGGCACGGAAACGAAATATATTTTCAAAAAAGCGCTCGAAGGAATCGTGCCCGGCGAAATTCTATACCGCGAAAAACAAGGTTTCGGCGTGCCGATCAGCGAATGGATCAACGTGCAGTTGAAAGACCGAATTCGCGAAACTCTGCTCGAAAAACGCGCGCTCGAACGCGGTTATTTTGAACCGAAATACATCGAAACGCTGCTCGACGAGCATCACAAAAATCGCCGCGATCACTCGCACGCGCTCTGGATTTTGTGGATGTTCGAGCTGTGGCAGCAGCGTTTTGCGGATATTTAATAATATTTACACTTTATTGAACGAACGGGAAAAGCGTCGCGGTTTTTCCCAAAAACAAAAAATGTCGTCACTAATTAACAAACTGAAATGGAATCTGCCGTGGCTCGCGCGTTATCCGCTGGCGCGCGCGTTCGATTTGCTCGGACAGACGGCATTTGAGAAAAAACACGTAATTTTCACGGTCGCCGATCATTTCGAGCCGAGCTGGAGCGCGAGCGGCGAACTCTCTCTGGACGCGCAGCGGCGGCGGCTCGACGAATATCACAAATTGGCGCGCGCAACAGGCGAAGCCGTGAAGGATGCGGACGGAACGAAATTTCGCCACACGAATTTTTACCCGGCGGAACAATACGACCGGCAAATTTTGGAACAAATGGCGGCGATGCAGGCGGAAGGTTTAGGCGAAGTCGAAGTTCATCTGCATCACGGCGTCGAAAAACCGGACACGGCGGCGAATCTGCGCCAATCGCTGGTTGATTTTCGCGATTGTTTAGCCGAAGAACATCTTTGTTTGTCACGTTTCGCAAGTGCTAATGACGATGCGCAGCCGAAATACGCGTTCGTTCACGGCAATCTCGCGCTGGCTAATTCGGCGAACGGCAAATGCTGCGGCGTTGACGAGGAAATGCAGATTTTGCAGGAGACCGGCTGTTACGCCGATTTAACTTTGCCGAGCGCGCCCGACGAAACGCAAGTTCCCATGTTTAATAAAATCTACGAATGCGGTCTGCCGCTCACGGAGAAAATGCCGCATCGCAAAGGATTTTCCGTTGAAGTCGGCGCCAAACAGCCGCAACTGCCGCTGATTTTCACCGGACCGCTGGTTTTTAACTGGACGCGGCGCATCAAAGGCGTTCCCGTTCCGCGACTCGACGACGGCGGGTTGGCGGCAAATCAACCGCTCGATACGGCGCGATTCAACCGTTGGAAAAGCGCGAATGTTACCGTTAAAGGTCGCAGCGACTGGATTTTTATCAAACTTTACTGTCACGGCTTTTTCGATTACGACCAATCGGCGTGCATCGGCGAAGACGCGCGGCGATTCTTTTCGGAAATCATCGAAAACGGCGAAAAATCCGGCGCGTATCAAGTTCATTTCGCATCGGCACGCGAAGCATTTAACTTGATTTCAGCGGCGATTGACGGCAAATCCGGCGCGCCGAACGATTACCGCAATTATCGCCTGCGCCCGATTATGGAAGAAAAAGGTAAAGCGACAAAAAACGACGCGGTTTTTGCGCAGACAAACGCGCGGGAAATTGCAGCGGGTTAAAGAATAATGGCGAATCCGCTCGAAAAAATAAAAAAGCTGAAAAATCGCGGCTGGGAAGAATTTCGTACGCGCGGCGCGCAGGCGATTTCCGCGCGCAGCGAACAAATCGGCTTGAGCGGCAAATTGCCGTCCGACGAAGAATTCTACCGTTTGTTTGACGGCGCGCATTTTGCCGAACAAGCAGTCACGCCGGAAAATATTCTCGCCGAATTTCGCCGCGCGTCGGGTGCCACTTTTTTCCCGTCGTTTCGCGATCAAGCTCAAACAATCGAAACTTTCCGGCGAATTTTCGGACGCCGAAGCGCGCCGCTGATTCTCGCCAAAGCGGAGAAAATCGTGCAGGGAAAATTCGATCTGCTCGGCTTTACCGCGTTGGATTTCGGCGCGGACGTTGATTGGCATCTCGAACCGATCAGCGGAAAACGCGCGCCGCTCAAACACTGGAAAGCTTTTGACGAGCTCGACGCGGCGGAAACCGGCGACAAAAAAATCGTCTGGGAACTCAATCGTCACCAGCATTTTTTCACGCTCGGCGTCGCTTACTGGCTGACCAAAAACGAGCGTTTCGCCGATTGTTTCGTGCGCCAAATGGAAAGCTGGATGCGGCAGAATCCGCCGGCAACCGGCGTTAACTGGGTGAGCAGTCTGGAAATCGCTTTTCGCCTGATGAGCTGGATTTGGGCGTTTAATTTTTTTAAGGATTCGCCGCATTTGACCGCCGAATTTTTCAGCCGGGCGCTCAAACTTCTTTATCTGCAAAGTCGCCACATCGAAAAATATCTTTCGACTTATTACAGTCCGAACACGCATCTGACCGGCGAAGCGCTCGGTCTTTATTATCTTGGAACGCAGCTGCCGTTTTTAAGCCGCGCGAAAATCTGGCGCGAAACGGGCGAGAAAATTCTGCTCGGCGAACTCGACCGGCAAATTCTGCCGGACGGCGTTTATTTTGAACAATCAACTTGGTATCAGCGCTACACGGCGGATTTTTACCAGCATTTTTTGATTTTGAAACGGGTCGAAATCGAGAAAGATGACGACGCGCAAACGCGAGAAAAACTCCGCGCGAAAACGCAGTCGGCGCTCGATTTTTTGATGCGCGTTACGCGACCGGACGGCACGACGCCGCTCGTCGGCGACGACGACGGCGGGCGAATACTGCCGCTTTCTTTTAATACCGAACCTGACGATTTTCGCGGCACGCTCGCGCTTGCGGCGGCTTTGTTCGGACGCGGCGATTATAAATTCGTTGCTGAAACGGTTTCGCCGGAAATCGTCTGGCTGCTCGGCGCAGGCGGCGTTAAATCGTTTGAAAATACGCTCGCGCGCAAACCCGAAAAAAGTTCCGCCGCCTTTGATTCGGGCGGATATTTCGTGATGCGCGACGGCTGGGCGAAAACCGACAATTATCTGCTCGTTGACTGCGGCGAAATCGGCGCGCTGTCCGGCGGACACGGACACGCCGACACGCTTTCGGTCAACGCGGCGCTGCACGGAAAAACGCTTTTGACCGACTCAGGAACTTACAGCTATCACGAATCGGCGGAAACGCGCGATTATTACCGTTCGACGGCGGCGCACAATGCGCTGACGATTGACGGAAAATCTTCTTCCGTTACGGCAAACAAATTTTCGTGGAAAACGCGCGCCGAAGCGCAAATCGAAAACTGGATTTCGCAGGAAAGATTCGATTTTTTTTCGGGCTCGCACAACGGTTTCCAAAAACAAACGGAAATTGCGGCAACGCACCGGCGCAGCATTTTGTTTCTCAAAAACGATTATTGGATAATGCGCGATTTTGTTGAAACGACGGGCGCGCACGATTACGCGCTTGATTTTCACTGCGCTGAAAATACGAATCCCTCGATTGAAAATGCGCGCGGCGGCGGATTGTGCGTCGGCGAAAGTTTCGCGGAAAACGATTGCGGCTGGCGGGTTTTTACGTTCGGCGACAACGGCGGCTGGCAGAAAAAAGAAAGCTGGATTTCCAACGTTTACGGTGCGAAAACCGCCGCGCCGCTGCTTCGCTTTGTTTCGCAGAGCACGGGAGCGCAGGAATTTTACACGTTTATGCTGCCGTCGGAAAAAGGTTTCGCCGCGCCCGAAGTTTACGAAACGACGGTCAGCGGCGGTCGCGCTTTCGCCGTTAATTATCGCGATTACTGGGATTTATTAGTATGCGCCGATCCGGGCGAACAAACGGTTCGGACGGAATTTTTCAACACGAATTTTCGTTTCTTCTGGTCGCGAATGAGCGCGGACGAAAAAACGCCGGAAGAATTCGTAATGATCGGCGGCACATATTTCTCACTTGGCGAACGCGAAGTTATCAATCAAAATCACGAACTCACACACGCCGCCGCGCGGCGCTTCGGCAGCAAACTCAACGTTCACACTGCCGAAAACGTGTTCAGCGTTTCGATTCCGCAAAAAACTTCTAAAACCTACATTTTGAAAACTCCCGAATAATCGTAAAATCAATTCTGATTCAGAAGTTAAGATTCAAAGTTTGTCTGGACAAGTAAATTCCGTAGTTTTGAATCTTGAATTTGGTATGAAAAACATTCTTCAATTCATCGGCAGTTTTCATCAGGGCGGCTCGGAACGGCAAGCCGTGCAGCTGACGCGGCTTTTGCACTTTGATAAAACTTATAATGTTTTCGCCGCGACGATGAATAAAGAAGGCGTTTTGCTAACGGAAATCGAGCGAATCGGACTGCCGGAAATTCCCGAATTTAGATTAAATTCTTTTTACGACGCGAATTTTTTTCGGCAGATTAAAAACTGCGTGCAGTTTATCAAACAAAACGAAATTGCAATCGTTCACACGCACGATTTTTACACGAATGTTTTCGGCATTCTCGCGGCGCGTCTGGCGGGCGTGAAATGCAAAATCGCGTCGAAACGCGAAACTTCCTCTATGCGCTCGCGCGCGCAGAATATCATCGAGCGCAAAATTTTCGATACGGCGGACAAAATCACCGTCAACGCCGAAGCGGTCAAAGATTATCTGGTCAATCAGCATCTTTCGCCCGATAAAATAAAAGTGATTTACAATGGTTTGGACGCCGAAAGATTAACGCCGCAGGAAACGAATCCGACGAAGATTCGCGCCGATTTGCGGCTGCCGAACGATCCGAACATTAAATATGTGACGCTCGTCGCCAATCTGCGCCACGCGGTGAAAAATCAACGGATGTTTCTGCGCGCGGCGCAAAAAGTTTTGCAGTATGACGAAAACGCGCACTTCGTTTTGGCGGGCGAAGGCGAACTGAAAACGGAACTGGAAAATATGGCGCGCGAGCTGCAAATCCAGCGGAACACGCATTTTATCGGTCGGTGCGAGCGCGTTCCCGAATTGCTTTCGATCAGTTACGTTTGCGTTTTGACATCGTTCGCCGAAGGATTTTCCAATTCGATTCTCGAATATATGTACGCGGGGAAACCGGTCGTTGCCACGCGCGTCGGCGGCGCGGCGGAAGTCGTTAAGGAAAGTTTGAACGGTTTTCTCGTCGAATCCGACGACGATACGGCGCTTGCCAATCGTCTGCTCGAACTTTTAACGAACGAAGAAAAAACGCTGCGCTTCGGCGACCGCGCCAGAAAAACGGTCGAACAAAAATTCTCGCTCGCCGCGCAGCTTGAGAAAACTTTGGAACTCTACCGTTTTTGCGAGTATCATAAATAATGTCGTCCGCTATGGGCGAATATTAAAATTATAAAAACCGTTTATTGTAAAAATATCGTAAAAAACGCACAGTAAAATTATTCCTGCCTTTTTACCCGAAAAACAATCCGAAATCATTCGTTGAATACCCCGTAAATTATTATGAAACAAGTCATTCGCCGAGGTTTGAAAGAAATTATCGTTGATGAAGTCGCCGATCCGCAGGTTACTTCCAATCACGTTCTCGTTCGCCCGTTTTATTCGCTGATCAGTCCGGGAACCGAAACCGCCGATATTCACACGGACAGCATCGTCAAAGAAGTCGCCGATAATCCGTCGCATCTGCAAACGGTTTGGAACGTGATGATGAAAACCGATCCGGTCGCGACTTATCACGAAATTCGCGCGAAGTTCAAAGATTACGCCGTTCTCGGTTATTCGGGCGCGGGAATCATCATCGAAAAAGACGATAAAGTGAAAGACTTAAACATCGGTCAACGCGTCGCTTACGGCGGCGAAGGAACCGGACACGGCGAAACGATCAACGTCGGACGCAATTTAATCGCGCGCGTTCCCGACAACGTTTCGTTTCAGGAAGCGTGTTTTACGACGCTCGGCGCGATTGCGATGAATTCCGTCCGGTTGTCGCAAATTAACATCGGCGACACGGTCGCCGTCGTCGGTTTGGGTTTAATCGGTCAGCTCGTCGCGCAGCTCGTTCGCTGTCAGGGCGGCGTCGTCATCGCGATTGATCTCGACAAAAAGCGCGTCGAAATGGCGAAAGAAACCGGAGCGGATTACGCTTTGGCGGCGAGCGATAAAATCGTGCAGGAAGTTAAAGCGCTGACTAATGGGCGCGGCGCGGACTGTGTGATCGTCGCGGCGGCTTCATCTTCGCCGAAACCTTTGCAGCAAGGCGTTTCGATGTGCGCCGACCGGGGAAAAGTAATAATGGTCGGCGCGTGCCCGATTGAAATTCCGCGCGCGGAAATGTACGTCAAAGAATTAAGTTTTACGGTTTCAAGAGCTTACGGTCCGGGAAGCTACGATC
>SXVE01000002.1 GCA_005790265.1 Acidobacteriota bacterium
CCGCGTGCGTCGAGCAGCGGATGCGAAAAATTATCGCCGATGCGCGCGCTCAAACCGCCGAGCACCTGCGTCATTTTCTGCGCAAACGGACGCGCCGATGTCACGCGATCCTGCGCGCGTTTCAGTTTTGCCGCCGCGACCATTTTCATCGCTTTGGTAATCTGCTGAGTGTTTTTAACCGACTTGATGCGTCGGCGCATATCCAAAAGACTAGCCATAAAATTTAATGATTAATGGTTAACGATTAATGGACAATGATGAATTCGATTTTGTCATTCACCATTTTCAACACTAATCATTAACCATTTAATTAAGCGTTTGTTGCCGTTGCGGTTTTACCGGCGCTCCAGCGAGTTGATTTGAAATCTTCGACCGCTTCTTTCATCGCCGCTTTCAAATCGTCGTCAATTGATTTTTTATCGCGCAGCGTCGTCAAAACCGCCGGATGTGAACCTTCAACAAATTTGAAAAGTTCTTCTTCAAAGCGTTTCAAATCTTCAACGGCAATATCATCAGCCAAGCCGTTTGTCACCGTCCAGATGATGAAAACCTGATTTTCGACCTGCATCGGCTGATACTGACCTTGTTTCAGAATTTCCGTCAGGCGACGACCGCGCTCGAGCTGCGACTGCGTTGATTTATCTAAATCCGAACCGAACTGCGCAAAAGCTGCAAGCTCGCGAAACTGCGCCAAGTCAATGCGCAGCGTTCCCGCAACTTGTTTCATCGCCTTGATTTGCGCCGAACCGCCCACGCGTGAAACCGAGTTTCCCACGTTGATTGCCGGACGAACGCCGGAGTTGAACAAATCGGATTCCAAAAAGATTTGTCCGTCAGTAATCGAAATCACGTTCGTTGGAATATACGCCGAAATGTCGCCCGCCTGCGTTTCGATAAACGGCAAACTCGTCAAACTTCCTCCGCCGCGCGCGTCAGACATTTTCGCGGCTCTTTCCAAAAGACGTGAGTGAAGATAAAACACGTCGCCCGGATACGCCTCGCGACCCGGCGGACGTCTCAAAAGCAGAGAAATTTCGCGGTAAGCCGCCGCCTGTTTCGTCAAATCGTCGTAAATCGTCAGCGCGTGGCGTCCGTTATCGCGGAAATACTCGCCCATCGCCACGCCCGAATACGGTGCCAAGAATTGCATCGCCGCCGGATCGGAAGCCGATGCGTTAACGACAATCGTGTAATCCATCGCGCCCGATTCTTCCAATCTCTGACGAACCTGCGCGACCGTCGAAGCTTTCTGTCCGATGGCGACGTAAATGCAAACAACGTCTTTCCCTTTTTGATTGATAATCGTGTCAATCGCGACAGTGGTTTTTCCCGTTTGGCGGTCGCCGATAATCAATTCGCGCTGTCCGCGACCGATGGGAACCATCGCGTCAATCGCTTTAATTCCGGTTTGCAGCGGCTCTTTGACCGGCTGGCGGTCAATAATTCCCGGCGCGATTCTTTCGACCGGATTGAACTCGGTCGTTAAAATCTCGCCTTTGCCGTCAATCGGATTGCCGAGCGCGTCAACGACGCGACCGATCAGCGCATCGCCGACCGGAACGCTCATAATCTTTTTCGTGCGGCGCACTTCGTCGCCTTCTTTGATCGTTTGAAAATCGCCGAACAACACCGCGCCGACTTTGTCTTCTTCGAGGTTTAACGCGAGACCGCGAACTTCATTCGGAAATTCAAGCAGTTCGCCCGCCATCACCTTTTCGAGTCCGTGAATCTCGGCAATTCCGTCGCCGACTTTAATCACCGTTCCAACTTCGGAAACGGTCATTCCGGCGTTAAAATTTTCAATTTGTGAACGAATAATTTCGTTAATTTCGTTGGCTTTTATCGCTTCCATATTTTTTTAATGAATAGTTGATAATTGACAGCTGATAATAAAAATCCGCGAATTTTTGATTACCAATTATCAATTATCCATTAATAAGTTGTTCTTTTAATTGCTGTAATTGTGTTTTCACCGAGCCGTCATAAACGGTTGAACCGATTTTGGTGACGACTCCGCCGATAAGTTCTTCGTTAATGTTAAAAGTTAAATTTACGCTTTTTCCGGTAAGTTTTTCCAGATTTGCTTTCAGTTCAGCTTTTTCGCTTTCGCCGAGCGGTCGCGCTGACGTGATTTGAGCCGCGACGATTCCGCCGCGTTCGCTCAAAATCGCATCAAACCGCTGATTGATCTCGCCAAGTTCGGTCAAACGCCCGTTGCGCAGCAAAATGCGCAGAAAATTGGCAGTTGTCGGCGAGGGCTTTGTTTTTTCGAGAAGTGATTCTAAAACTTTTTCTTTGTTTTGCTGCTGAATCGCCGGACTGCGAAATGCGGTTTGCAAATCGCTACCGCTGTTGAGCATTTCTTCCCAGGTTTTTAATTCTGATTTGATAGTTTCGGTTTCGCCGGATTTAACAACGACATCAGCGAGAGCCGATGCGTAACGGCGAGCGACGGTTTCAACACTCATCTTAGTTCAAACCTCCGATTGACTGAATATTGGCGCGAACCAATTGCGCATCTTTTTGCGCATCAATATTTTGTCTGATTTTTTCTTCGGCGCGGCGAATGCTTTCTTCAGCGGAAAAACGGCGCAATTCGGCGCGCGTTTGCTGCGAAAGACGTTCGATTTCACTTTCCGTCTGTTTCGTCACGCGATTAATTTCTTCTTCGGTCTGCATCAAAATACGTGATTTTTCCGCGTCGGCTTCCTGTTTCGCTTTTTCGAGAATTTGATTCGATTCGGTGCTGAGCGACGCCATTTTCGCTTCGGTTGAAGTTAATTGCGCCAATGCCGCTTGTTTTTCTTCTTCGGCGCGAATCAATTCGGCGCGAATGCTTTCTCGTTTCGCTTTGAAAGCCGCGCTGAGCGGTTTCTTCAGAAGATAAATCATAATGACGACGAAAATCGTCAAATTGATAAACTTCCAAGCCTCAAATCCCGGATAGTTAAGATACGGCTCGTATTGAGCATAAAATCCGCCGCCGCCAGCACTGTGACCGGCTTCGGCGAAAATAAAAATTAAGCTGTAAAAAAAAGCTAACATACAAAAAATGTACTTTCAGATAAGATTTTCGAGCGACTAATAAATAACTTTAACGACTGATGTTTTGGCTCTACGCACGCAAAATGCTTGAGCTGATTTTATCAGCCATTCTATCGGCATCGGCGGCGATAGCGGCGCGCGCTTCGGCGGTTTGCGTTTGAATCTGCGCTTTTTCCTGCTCGATTTTGCGCGAAAGTTCTTCTTTCAAACTGCCGACTCTTTGCTCTTTATCGTTAATCGCCGCCAGACGCTCGGTTTCAATCATCTGGTAACCTTTATTGCGCGCTTCGGAAATCGCTTGATTGTACTGAGTTTGTTTTTCGGCAACTTGGCGCAGAATTCCTTCGGCTTCGCCAAAACGTCCGCCTTTGTTTTTCTCGCGCGTTTCCAAAACTCGGTTAATCGGACGGAAAAACGTGCGATTCAAAACCCAAATCATCAAAAGAATGAGCGCGATGTGGATAAAAAGCGTTCCGTCCGGTACCAACTGAACAGCAGCCAAAGCTAGAAAAAACATATCGTCTGATTAAAAGGAAAAAGTTTATGGTAAATTGCTTGTTATAAAAGGCGAAAATCGCCAACTTTTCAAAAGAGATAAGGATATCACGCTCAGATTTTACGGTCAAGCAAGGCGCAAAAAAGCCGTCGAACATTTCGATTATCAAAACGCTGCAAATTGACTGACGCATAACGCGCGAATACTGCGCGCCGACTTAACGAGGAAAATTTTGGTTAAGTATTTGTTTATGTTAAAGTTTTTTCAATTTTCGCTTATGAATTTCAGCAAAACAAAAAGCCGCGCGCCGCGCAATCGAACGATCGAATTAGATGATAATGAAATTGAAATTTACCGGTCGCGCCTGCTGTTTTTCGACGAACGAACCGATTTTCCAGACACGCGCGACAAAATTATCTGCGCCGATGCGTTTAGCACTTTAAAGAAACTTTCCGTTCAGTCGTTTGATTTGCTGTTCGCCGATCCGCCGTATAATTTGACGAAAAATTTCGGCGAAAACTCGTTTCGTCAAACGTCGCTCGATGAATACGAAATGTGGCTCGATTCCTGGCTCGGCGACTGCGCCAAATTGTTGAAACCGACGGCTTCCGTTTATATTTGCGGCGATTGGCGTTCGGCGGCGGCGATTCAGCGCGTCGGAATGAAATATTTCAATTTGCAAAACCGCATCACGTGGGAACGCGAAAAAGGTCGCGGCGCGCGTGCCAATTGGAAAAATGCGGCGGAAGACATCTGGTTTTTTACGGTTTCCGGCGAGTATATTTTTAATTTGGAAAACGTTAAAATCAAACGCAAAGTGCTTGCTCCTTATACAGTTAGCGGCGCGCCGAAAGATTGGGAAAAATCGGAAGACGGAAATTTTCGCACGACGCATCCGTCTAATTTATGGACGGATTTGACCGTTCCGTTCTGGTCAATGCCGGAAAACACCGAGCACCCGACGCAGAAACCGGAAAAACTTTTAGCGAAAATAATTCTGGCGAGCACGAACGAAAGCGATTTGATTCTCGATCCGTTCGCCGGTTCGGGAACGACGGCGGTCGTCGCGAAAAAATTAAATCGCGCTTTTACTTGTATTGAAACGGATGAAAAATACTGTCTTTTAGCCGAGAAAAGGCTCGATTTAGCTGACAAAAACAAAAAAATTCAGGGTTTCGCCGACGGAATTTTTTACGAGCGAAATTCGCAAATTAAATAAGATCGAACGATGAAAATAGCAACGTGGACTGTCAATTCAATCGCCATTAGGCTCGAACAGGTTTTAAGCTGGCTCGCGTCAACGCAGACCGATGTTTTATGTTTGCAGGAAACGAAATGCGTTGACGAAAAATTCCCGCTCGAAGCGATTAATGATTTCGGTTACAACGCGGCGTTTTTCGGGCAGAAATCTTACAACGGCGTCGCGATTTTATCCAAGCACGAAATCGCCGACGTGCAGAAAAATTTTCCCGGCGATGAAGCGGACGAAGAAGCGCCAAAACGCCTTATCGCGGCAACGATTAACGGCGTTCGCATCGTCAACACGTATATTCCGAACGGAACCGAATTGTGGTCGGATAAATTTACTTTTAAGCTCGATTGGCTGCAAAAATTGCGTCGGATGTTCGACGAAACGTGCGACAAAAACGATAAAGTCCTGTTGTGCGGCGATTTTAACGTCGCGCCCGACGAACGCGACGTTTGGAACGTCGCGGCGTGGGAAGGAAAACTGCATTTTTCCAAACCCGAACGCGCGGCGATTCATCACGTCAAACAGTGGGGATTTGTTGATGTTTTTCGCCAGATGAACGGCGACGAAAAAATTTATTCGTGGTGGAATTACCGCGAAGGCGCGTTTCCGAAAAATCAGGGTTTGCGCATTGATCACATCTGGACTTCAAAAAGTTTGGCGGAAAAATGCACGGGCTGCTGGATTGATAAAGAGCCGCGCGCGTGGGAACGCCCGTCAGATCACACGCCGGTCGTTGCCGAATTCAAAGATTTAACTTGAATTTTATTTTTTTATGAACGAATCGCAGCCCGTCGTCCGAATGCCGCAAACGCTCTGGCTCGTCCGTCACGGCGAAAGCACGGCGAACGTCGCCCGTCACAAAGCCGAAGCGGAAAATCTTTTAACAATTGATTTTACCGAACGCGAAGCCGACGTTCCGCTTTCTAATTATGGCGTCGAACAATCAATCAAAGTCGGGAAATACTTTCTGAATGAAACGGAAAAACCAACCGTCGTTTTCTGTTCGCCGTTTGCGCGCACAAGCGAAACGGCACGGCTGATCGTCGAAAACGCCGAATTGAAAGAAGCGAAAATCTTTTACGACGAGCGAATTCGCGAGCGCGAACTCGGCATTTTCGACCGTTTAACATCGCGCGGCGTGTTGGAAAAATACCCGGAAGAATACGCTAAACGGCGACACACCGGAAAATTTTATTACCGACCGACCGGCGGCGAAAGCTGGGCTGACGTGGCGCTGCGCATCAGAAGTTTCTGGCGCGATCTGCGCGAGGAGTTTTCCGGCGAGCGCGTTTTAATCACGACGCACGAAGCCGTCATTCATATTTTTCGGTATGTTTTAGAGAGAATGACCGAAGCGGAAATTTTGGAAATTGACGGCACGTTCGACATCGCCAACTGCGAAGTGACGACTTATCATTTGAGCGGCGACGTTTTCGCGCGCCAAAACGATAATCTTTTTAAATAAATCGTTTTTTTTATCGCTTTTCCCGCCGCTTTTTTAGTTTTAATTTTAATTTTCCAGTTTGTTTTCGAGCGCGCCCGCCCAAATGTTTTCGAGTTCGGCGACTGATACGGAGATTTTTTCTTCGCCGTTAAAAGCAAACGTCAGTTTCTCGCCGGAAACCGTTCCGATGACCGCGAACGGACAATCGTTTTGCCGCGCGATTGTTTCAATTGCCGCGAGATTTTCCGGCGCAAAACTGACGACGATGCGCGACGGCGATTCGCTGAAAAATGCGGCGGCGACCGAAAGTTTTTCATCTTTCAATTCGATTTCTGCGCCGCTCGCCGCTTCGTTCAAGCTGGAGAAACAACTTTCAGCAACGGCGATTGCCAAACCGCCGTCCGAACAATCGTGCGCTGAATTGATTAAAAATTTATCGGCTAAATCGAGACAAGTGCGCTGAACCAATTTTTCCAAATTCAAGTCAATTTCCGGAACTTCGCCGATTTCGATTAGTTCGTCGGTCGTAAATTCGAGAACCGTTTGCGCATATTCGCTTGCGGCTAAATCATTTTTCGTCGTGCCGAGCAGCGCGATTAAATCGCCTTCTTTTTTAAAGCCCTGCGTGATGATTTTGCGCGTGTCTTCAATCAATCCGACCATTCCGATTGTCGGCGTCGGCAAAATTCCGCGTCCTTCTGTTTCGTTGTAAAATGAAACGTTGCCGGAAATAACCGGCGTTTCAAACGCTTCGCAGGCTTCTGTGATGCCGTCAATCGTCTCTGAAAAACTCCACATCACTTCCGGACGTTCGGGTGAGGCGAAATTGAGACAATTCGTGACGGCAATCGGTTTCGCGCCGACGCAGACGTTATTGCGCGCGCTTTCGGCGACGATTAATTTTGCGCCCTCGCGCGGATTAATCGCCGAAAATTTTCCGTTACCGTCGAGACACATCGAAATCGCCCGACGCGTTTCCTTAACGCGCACCACTGCCGCATCTGCACCCGGCAGAATCGCCGTATTCGTGCGAACCATGTGATCGTACTGCTGGTAAACCCAACGTTTAGAACAAATATTCGGCGATTTCAACAAAAGTTTTAAGGCTTCCGCCTCGCTTATTTGTCCTTGTTTTTCTTCGAGTTTGCCGCGTAAAGTGCGATAAATGTCGAGAACAGCGAAATCGCTACCGCTAACAATGCTATCCAAACCGCTGTGTTCATTGTCTCTTTTCTCCTTTATATTTTTCGGGTCGACCATCGGGCGGTTGTATTTCGGCGCGGCATCCGTTACCGTGTCAACCGGAATATCGGCTTCTAAAACGCCGTTGTGAAAAACGCGCAAACGATTGCCTTCAACGACTTTA
>SXVE01000130.1 GCA_005790265.1 Acidobacteriota bacterium
ACCGCGAATATCGTGAAAGTGAGGTGGAAACCATTCTACAAGCAGCGAAAGCGTTTCCTGTCGGAGAAATTCTCGAAAAAAGAGGTGATGACATTCATCCGCGTCCTAAGTATTACTTCTTCCGTGAGAGAGCCGAGTAGTAGAACATCAGGTCAGTATATGTTTTAATCATATAGTTATATAGCCATTCTCCCCTAATCTTCATCAATAATCTTCGCCTTTCTGTGTAGTCAAATCGCCGTTCCTGCCTTAGAATGTCTTTTATGCAAAAAACCGAATGGCTGCAGTCCGCGCCGATTTCGCCGACGAATGTGAAGGCAAACACGGCACTCTTCCCTTTTCTCGCGCGGCTGATGCGCGGCGAAGATTTTTCAGCCGACGAAGCGGCGGATTTCTTTCGCGCGCTCACGGATTTTAATGCGAACCCGGCGCAGATCGCCGGTGCGCTCGTCGCGCTGACGGCAAAAGGCGAAACTGCAGCCGAGCTTGCGGGAATGGCGCGCGTGATGCGCGAACAAGCCGTCAAAATCAGAACGAGACAGAAAAATTTGATTGACACTTCGGGAACCGGTTCGAGTGCGGCGAAAACTTTTAACGTTTCGACCGCCGCCGCATTTGTCGTGGCGGGCGCGGGATTGCCCGTCGCCAAACAAGTAAATCGCGGCGTTTTGAGCAAGACCGGAAGCGCCGACGTGCTCGCCAAACTCGGCGTGAAAATCGCGGGCGAACCGGATGTCGCGCAAACTTGTTTGAACGGCGCGGGCATCTGCGTGATGTTCGCGCCGAAATTTCATCCGAATCTGCGGCGCGTCGGCGACGTGCGGCGCAATCTCGGCATTCGGAGCTGTTTGAATTTGCTCGGCGTGCTGGCAAATCCGGCGTCTGCCGCCAATCAAATCGTCGGCGTTTGGCATCCGTCTTTGTTTGAACCGATGGCGCAGGCGCTCGCGCTGCTCGGTAATGAACGCGCGTGGGTCGTTTACGGCTCCGACGGTTTGGACGAAATGACGCTGGCGGGCGAAACTTTTGTCGCTGAGGTTTCCGCCGGAAAAATCCGCGAATTTCGGATCGCGCCCGAAGATTTCGGTTTGACGCGCGCCGCGAGCGTCGAGCATTTGCGCGTTAAAACAGCCGACGAAAGCGCCAAAATCATTCGCGATGTGCTGAGCAGCAAACGACGCGACGAGGCGCGCGCGCTCATTGTTTTGAATGCGGCGGCGGCGCTTGTCGTCGGCGGAACGGCGCGCGATCCGGTGCACGCCGCGCGGCTCGCCGAACAATCAATTGACAGTGGACAAGCGCAGAACAAACTCGACCGATTAATTCAAACGACGAATAAAAAATAAAAAATAATGGATAACGGAAAATGGATAATGGAAAATAAAAGACAAATATAAAGACAAATCATCGAAAACGAGAACTTAAAAGCGTAAAATCAGATCAGCCGACTCACGAATTTTCATTATCAATTATCACTTATCAACTATTCGTTATCTATGATATTTTCCAGCGTTTACGGTAAATTTACGGATATTCGCAATGCGTTTTACGAACGCGAAATTTTCAAATCTTTTGCGCTCGGCGCAAAAACCGTCAGCGTCGGCAACTTAACGGTCGGCGGAACGGGAAAAACGCCGCTCGTCGCTTTGATCGCCGAAATTTTGGCGGAAAACGGAGAAAAAGTCGCGATTTTAACGCGCGGTTACGGACGAAAAAATCCGAAAGCGCGCGTTCTCGTTTCAGACGGCGAAAAGATTTTAGCCGACGCCGCAACTGCCGGCGACGAACCGTTTGAATTGGCGCGAAAGCTCGGCGAGCGCGCCGTAATCGTCGCCGACGCCAATCGCGTCAGCGCGGCGAATTGGGCGCGGGAAAAATTCGGCATCACGGCTTTCGTGCTCGATGACGCGTTTCAGCACCGGCGCGCGCGGCGCGATTTGGACATCGTGTGCGTTGACGCGACGAATCCGTTTGGCAATTACCGAACATTGCCGTCGGGAATTTTGCGCGAACCGCTCAAACAACTCAAACGCGCAGATTTAATCGTTTTAACGCGCGCCAATTTAGTCAAAAAAGTTGAAAACCTGCCGGAAAAAATCGGAGAATTTAATTCGTCGAGTCCTATTTTTATTTCGGGCAACAAAATCTCCGGAATCACCGAATTAAACGATTTTCTCGCCGAACGCGATGCGGTCAAGATGGACAAAAATTTGGTCAAAAGCCGCCCGTCACTGGCGTTTTGCGCGCTCGGCAATCCCGACAATTTTTTCGACCAGCTGCGCGGCGAAAACTATGATTTGAAATCAACGCTGACGTTTCCCGATCATCATTTTTACAGAGAAATTGATGCCAAAAAAATCGAGGAAGCGGCGGTTTCGGCGCGAGCGGAAATTTTGCTGACAACGGCGAAAGACGCGGTTAAATTGAGAAATCTGAATTTTTCAACCGATTGCGCGGTCGTCGAAATCGAGATGAGCTTTGCCGACGAAGCGAATTTTCGCCGCATCGTTGAAAATTTTCAGGCGGACGAGAAAAAGCCGTTGAAGCAATAATTTTCCCTCAACAATTTTCGGCGGTTTGATAAAAAAATACAGTCTGCAAAGCTGCGCCAGAACACTTTTGCCGATTAAAATTAAAACGACCTAATCTAAACGACGCCTGACGAAAACAAAAAGCGCGAAAATTTCTAAAAAAAATGTCCGCAAACCGAAGTTTGCGGACATTTTTTTTAGCCGTTTTACAACCGGCAATGCGGACTTTTCGGAAAGGCTTTTTTTTACGGTTCGGCAGTGATATTAAACTCACTGACAAACTCGTTTAATGTCAACGCTTGCGCTGTGAAACGATAGCGTTTGCTGTAAGCCGTGACCACGTAGTTTTGTCCGGTCGGCAGATCAACCACTCGGTAATAACCGAAGGCGTTAGTTGAAGCGTTGCGCTGCGAACCGTCGGGAGCGGTAAAAGTCACCTGCGCATTGCTGATGCCTCTGCCGCTCGGAGAAAGAATTCTGCCGCTGACGCTGACCGGTGCCGCCGTCGGCGCAAGCCCTTGATTGACCGTATAAACCAAACCCGCAATGGTCATTGAACCGCTTCGCGCAACGCCTGAATCGTTCGGCGCGACCATATAAATAACCGTTCCGTTGCCGTTGCCTTCATAAACGGCAGAGCTATTTTCGGAAGCATTGGCGTCGCCCGCTACCGTAATCCAGGAATCGTTACTAAAAGCCGTCCACGCTCCGTCCGCCGTAACGTTGACTTTACCGCTGCCGCCGGAGTTGTTGAAAGTCGGCGGTGTTGACGAAGAAACCGTGCCGTCGGGACAGGATGATTGATATTTGCCGCGAATTTTATAGTCCGCGTTCAAATCGTTGACGAACGTCGCGCCGTTATTGCCCGACCAGTAACTGCGTCCGCGCGTCGGGGCAGTTGATTCAGCCGCCAGCGGGAAAAATCCGTTTGCCGTCGCCACCTGAAAACCGACGACGAAATCGCCCTGCGTAATCGTAATCGGAGTCGTCAGCGGAAAAGAAACGTAAGCGTTGCGAATTGTACCGGAATTTGCCGCCACCGTTTGCTGAATCGAGCCGGTAATGTCGGCGTCGCCGTCCGTGTTTTTTCCGGCGAGAACATTGAAACTCCTGCCGGTCGTTCCCCAGTATTCGTTCAAATAAATCTGAACTTCCTTGAGCGTCGCCGGATAACTCGTCGGCGTCAGGCGAACGACGTTATAACCGCCTGAGTTGCTGAAGTTGACAACGTCGTCGTCGTAAATCATCGTCGTCGAATCCGGGCAGGCGTTTTGCGTGATGGTGAAAGTTTGCCCGGCGATAGTGATCGTGCCGCTGCGTGCCGTTTTCGCGCTGTTGAAGGCGACCGTGTAAGCGACCGTTCCGCTGCCGGTGCCGCTCGCGCCGGAATTAATCGTAATCCACGCATCGTTGCTCGTCGCCGTCCACGCGCCGCAAACCGCCGGAACGGAAACCGTGAAATTTCCGCCGCCCGAACTGACCGTCGCGTTTCCCAGCGCAAAAGTGACGGAGCAGGCGTCCTGCGTAACAATGAAAACTTGTCCGGCGATGGTAATCGTGCCGGTGCGCGGTGCGCCCGTGCTGTTCTGCGCGACGGTGTAAGCGACCGTTCCATTGCCATTTCCGCTCGCGCCGGAATTTACCGTAATCCACGCGTCGTTACTCGTCGCCGTCCACGCGCCCGAAGCCGTGACGCTGACCGTTCCGCTGCCGCCGCCGCCGCCGATCGTGCGCGAAGCCGGCGAAATCGTGCCGTCGGGACAAAAAGAATTGTATTGCCCGCGAATTTTGTAATCCGCGTTGGTGTCGTTGAAAAAAGTCAAACCGTCGCCGGAGCCGTAACTGCGTCCGCGCGTCGGAGCCGCAACTTCGAGCGACAGCGGAAAGGCGGGAGCGCCCGAAACGGTTTTGAAACCGACGACAAAATCGCCGGACGTAATGGTGATCGGCGTCGGCAGCGCGAAAGTCGTGTAGGCATCGCGGACGGTTCCGGTTCCCGCTTCAAATGTTTGCTGAATCGAATTGTTAATGTTCGCGTCGCCGTCTTCGTTTTTGCCGGCGAGAATCATCACTTTCGAATCAGTCGGCGGATTCGAGACGGTCGAGGGATAGCCGCCGTGAAAATATATCTGAACGTGCGTCAGCGTCGCCGGGTAATTCGCCGGTGTCAGCCGCTGAACGAAATGCGTGCCGCTGCCGTTGCCGCCCACTTCGTCTTCATCGAAAATCATCGTTGCCGAGCCCGGACAAGCGGTTTGCGTCACGGTCAGCGTTTGTCCGGCGATGGTGACGGTGCCGGTGCGTGCCGTTTTGACGCTGTTTGCCAAAACGCTGTATTTTATCGTTCCGTTGTTGCTGCCGCTGCTTGTGCCGGAGTCGAGCGTAATCCAGTCGCTGTTGCTCGTCGCCGTCCACGAACAGCCCGCCGGAGCGGAGACTGTAATGTCGAAAATGCCGCCCGCCGCGCTAATCGTCGTATTCGGAGAAGGCGAAAAGCCAATCACGCAGCCGGTTTGCGTGACAGTGAAGGTTTGTCCGGCGACCGTAATCGTGCCGGTGCGTATTGCGCCCGTGCTGTTCTGCGCGACCGCGTAAACGAGCGTTCCATTGCCGGTGCCGCTCGCGCCGGAAATGATTGTAATCCAGGAATCGTTGCTCGTCGCCGTCCACGCGGTCGAGGCGGTTGACGGAGCGACGGCAATTGAGCCGTTTCCGGCGGAAGCATTAAAGCTCTGCGAACCGGGCGAAATCGTCGTGTTGGCAGCGCAGCCGGTCGAGTATTGACCGCGAATCATATAATTCGTGCCGGTCGTCAAAGCAAAGCTCTCGCTGCCGCCGTTCGAATAATATGAACGACTTTTGGGCGCGGTATTGTCGCCCGCGCCGGTGCGTCCGGTCGTCAGTTTATAGCCGATGACGAAATCGCCGGACGTAATGGTCAGCGGAGCGGCGAGCGCGTAAGTGTTGTAACTTCCGACCGTTTTCACGTTCGCCGTCAGCGATTGAAACGCGGTGTTGTTAATGTTCGCATCGCCGTCGGCATTCGTTCCCGTCAGAATCGTCAATTCCTCGCCGACAATCGCGTTGTTGCTGCCGTTGTGAAAATAAATCTGGACGTGCGTCAGCGTCGCCGGGTAACTCGTCGGCGTCAGGCGGTTGGCGTGGTATTTATCGGAATAACCGGCTTCCTGATTGCCGTCGTCTACCGCCAAAGGTTGCGGCGAACTCGTGCAGACGCTGAACGGCGCGGTTTGCCGGTCGCTGCACGACGGTTTGCTAACGGTAATCGCGCCGCTCGTCGCGCCGCCGGGAACCGTCGCTTCGATAGTCGTACTGTTAACGACCGTAAATGACGACGCACTGACGCCGCCGCCGAATTTGACCGCCGTCACGCCCGTAAAATTTGAACCGGAAATCGTGACGACCGTGCCGACATTGCCCGCGCCAGGCGCGATGCCGGAAATAATCGGACAGGAATCGCCGTTGCTGATCGCAAAATTCGCGTCCGAAATGTCGAAGAAGATATTTCCGACCGCCTCGATTTTAACGCGCGCGGTTTGGGTCTGAATGCCGTTCGGAACGGTCAAAGCGAAACTGCCTTTGTTCGGAGCCGAATTTGCCAGCACGACGGGAAAAGTTTGTCCGCCGTCGGTGGAAAGCGAAATTTTGACGTTTGCCGCGTTGACCGGCGCGATGTTCGTGTTGTTGACTGACCAGGTAACGGTTTGCGCGGTGCCGCCCGTCCAACTGACGGCGGTGTTCGGCGCGGTGACGGCGAACGGTCCGGCGTTTCCGGCAACCGTGATTCTCGTATCGTCGTCATTAGTTCCGCCGCCGCCGCTGCGGTTATCTCTGGCGGTCACGCGAAACTTTAAAGTTCGCCCGACGCTCGGCAATTTTTCGCCGATCTGCCGGGTTCGCGTTTCATTGCCCCACGGAATCTGAACGGTTTCCGGCGGAATATTGGCGTTGTTGAGAATGTATTCGAGGCTCGGAAAAACGCGTGTCGGATTGCTGGTCGGCGAATAGGCGCGGAAAATCGGGCGCGTCGTCGTTTCCGGATCATTCGGCTGATCGCCGTACGGCGGATTTCCGTAGAGCGCGCCGCCCGCATCGAATTGTTCCCAGGTATAAGTTAAATTTTTGACATCATCGTTCGCATCGGTCGCCGAAGCCGTCAGCGCGAACGGAGTGAGTTTCGGAATCGTGTAGCCCGCTCCGGCATCTACGACGGGCGCAATATTATTGGTGTTTTGCGGCACGGCGCACTGCGTCGCTCTGGCAATATGATCGTTCATATTTTTGAGCGAAATCGCGTGGAAACGCGCATCGTTGGCGCCGAGCAGATTGTCGTTGTCGCAAGTGCCGCCGTAGCCCATAATCGTCGAACCGCTGCCTACTTCGTAGGCGGTCGCGCTGTGAACGCGCGCGCCGCCTTTGCAGGCGTTCCAAGTATGCGGCGCGCCGAATTGATGTCCGATTTCGTGCGCGAGAACGATTAGCGATCCGGCGTTGACGAGCGGCGCGGAAAGTCCGGTCGCGCCGCTGCCTTTGGCTTTGTTTGAAGCGCACGTGACGCCCAAACCGGCGACTCCGCCGTCACCGTCCTTGCCGAAAACGTGACCGATGTCGTAGTTCGCCAAGCCGATTTTCGCCTCTAAAATGTCATCAATCTCGCCCGCCATTGCACCGGCGATGCCGTTGGTCAATCCGTCGGGTTCGGCGGTGAAAACGATTTTCGGATCGGTGAAAAACAGTAACTTGACCGCCAGTTCGCGTTCGTAAATCAGATTGACCGCGCCGACCCAGTTGTTAATCGAAGCTACCGTATTAACGTACGAACCGCCGCCGAGCGCCGGGTCGTTGTAATATTCCTGCGTCGTCGCAACCGCAAAACGATACGTGCGGAGCGTCGCGCCGGTTGCGATTTGGGGAGCAATGTCTTCTTTGACGATCAGATAATCGTATAAATTGGCGGCTTCGTCCGGTGCGAACGGCGGCGCGTCGGTCACGCCGCAGTTAAATTCCGCGCCTTTGAAATCTTCTCCGTAATAACTGACATAGCGGTTCGCGTCATCATAATGCGCCGGTTGAATCGTAATCGTTTTGTCGTGCGTCAAAATCGTGGCGTGCAGACCGCGCGGCGAAAAACTGATGCGCGCCGACACGCGCAGATCATCAATGCTCTGCGCGCGATAGCTTTTGATTTCCGGGAATTTTTCAGCCATCGCGCGTTCCATTACCGGCGAATCGGCAATCCGAAACCGCATAAATTCGCCGTTCGGCAAAGGAAGATGCAGAATCGCGCGGCTGTCGGAAAGGTCTGTGAGTCGTTCGGTCGAATCGTCCGGCGCGGAATTCAAGATTTTAACGAGCGATTTTTTGTCTAATTCAAGCGCGCGCGCCGTTGCCGGAACGCCGTCGCTGACGATTCCGCCCAACGAATCAAACTGAATTTCGCGCCACACGCCGTCCGGCGATTTCTGATCGTCGCCGCTTTTTGCTGACGGCGCGGACGCTTTTTTGTTCGCATCCGATTTTTCAGCCGAAGCCGTCGCCGTTTGCTTCTGCGGCGCTTTTTCTTCGCCCGTTAAAAAAGAAAATGCCGAATGCGCGGGCGCGAAATACGCGAGCGCGGCGACACTGCCGAACAGCAGAAATAAGCTCAGAGCGGCGAAACGCAAGCGAGACAATTTCAGAAAGTTAAATCGTTTTTTTGAAGATTTCATAATTTTATACAGCGATTCAGATAGAGACAGCCGCGCGCATCGCTGACGGCGAGACAGTCGGTTTTCGTTTGGAAAATTTTTATTATTTCCGGGCAGCAACCAAAATACGGTTATCCAAAATCTTTTAGTTCGTAACCCTTTTAATTCGTTTGTTTAATTGGCAATTACCTGCCGAATGTGAAAAAGATCGTCTTTGAGAACATAATCGCGCGCGCCCGCTGCGACAGCCGCCCGCCGCGTTTTGGCGTCGGCGCATTCGGTGACCATACAAATTTTTGCCTGTGGGTAACGGTCGAAAATTTGCTGGCTGGCGGTGATGCCGTCGGTGCGCGGCATTTTTACGTCCATCAAAATCCATTCGGGCAAATGTTTTTCGTAAAGCGCGAGCGCGTCCGCACCGTCCGTGCATTCTTCGATTTGATCGGCAAGATCGGACACGATGTTTTTTATCAAACGCCGCATCGAGGTGTTGTCTTCGACAATGAGCAGTTTCATTTTTTTTCGGTTGCGGGTGAAACGCGAAAAGCGCGCTTTTTTTGAACAACGAAATTATTAAACGGATCGCGGCAAAATAAAATACGCAGTTTTGCGGATTTTTCGTCCGTAAAACTGCGTATTTTTGTCTCCGTAGCGCTACGGAGACGCAGTGATTTTCGCTGCTTTTTAGAGAAACTTTTTAGAGAAATTCGTCGCGGCGGTCGAGCGCGAAACGAAGCAACGCGTTGTTGCCGCGCAGCTTTAATTTTTCAGCGATGTTGGCGCGGTGCTGTTCGACGGTGCGAACGCTGACAAACATTTCGGCGGCGATTTCCTTGCTTGATTTGTGATTTGCGATAGAGCGGATAACCTTAAATTCGGTCGGCGTCAAATCTTTGACAGTCGGTTTTTGATCGGTCACATCTTCAGCGCGGCGCAGGCGTTTGAGCAGATGTTTGGTCAGCGCCGGACTGATAAATTCTTCGTCGCGCATCACGCATTTAATCGCCTGCACGATTTCGGCGAGCGCGCCGTCTTTAATAACGTAGCCTTTGACGCCGAGATTCAGCACGCGGTTTAGCAGCGCTTCGCTGTTGTGCATTGTCAAGAAAATCACTCTGACCGGCAAATTGTCAGCCGCAATCGTGCGGGCGACTTCAAAACCGTCGAGCGCGGGCATATCAATGTCCAAAATAACGATGTCCGGCAAACGCTCACGAATTTGCATTATCGCCGCAGCGCCGTCTTCCGCTTCGCCGACAACGGCGATGTGCGGAACTTCGCTGAGAATTTGCGCCAGTCCTTTACGAAAAATCGGATGGTCGTCGGCAATAAAAACTTTGATCGTTTCTGTCATTTCGTCTGATCTGCGTCGTTTCTTATATTCAGGCTGAGAAAAATCATCGTTCCGTTGATCGGCGATGATTCGACTTGGTAACTTGCGCCGAGAATGCGCGCCCGTTCGGAAATGCTCGTCAGTCCCAAACCGCTTTGCCGCGCATTATTTGCCGTTTCGCTCGCGTCGAATCCTTTGCCGTTGTCGGTAATTTTGATTTCGATAATGTTTTCATCGCGCGTCACAAAAATACCGGCGCGCGTCGCCGCCGAATGTTTGACGATATTATTAACGCATTCCTGCACGATGCGAAACAGATTGATTTGCGCATCGAGCGAAAGAAAGTCGTAAAGCTCGACGATTTCCACATCGAACAAAATGCCGGACGAATCGGCGACGTTGTCAATCATTTCTTCGAGCGCCGAAGTCAAACCCAGACGTTCGAGATGCAGCGGACGCAGCGCGTAAGCGATTTGCCTAGTTTGAAAAATCGCTTCGGTCGCCGAAGTCAGAATTTCGGCGAGCTGCGCGCGCGAAGCGGCGGCTTTTGCGCGGTCGTCGTCTTTTTCCGAGACGTTTAACCCGAGAAACGCGCGATTTTTGATTACGAGGAGCAGCTGCCCGAGACTGTCGTGCAGTTCACCGGCGATTCTTTTGCGTTCGGATTCCTGCGAAACAATCAGTCTTTGCGCAAACATTTCCTGCACCGCCTGTCTTTTTTCAAACAGCGAAATGCGCGCGCGGTAGATAAAATAAACGATTGCCGAAAGCGTCAAAAAACACAGCAGCCAAAACCAGAGCGTGCGCCAGAAAGGAGCGCGCACCAGAAAATGCATGCTCGCGCCCTGCTCGTTCCAAACGCCGTCGTTGTTCGCGGCAATCACTCTGAAAGTGTAGTTTCCAGCCGGAAGATTCGTATAAAAAGCCGCGCGGCGCGTTCCGGCGTCAACCCAATTTTGATCGTAGCCCTCGAGCGTATATTTGAATTTCACTTTCTGCGGCGCGACCAAACTCAAACCGGCATAGTGAAATTCAAAATTATGACTGCCCGGTTCGACCGGCGCGCCGTCCGCCGCTTCGCCGCCGTCAACGAGAAATTTTTCGATGGAAACCGGCGGCGGAATCAAATTTAATTCGACGCTCGACGGATTGATTTCGACCGCGCCTTTGACGGTCGGAAACCACAGATTGCCGCGCCGGTCGCGCACCGCCGAATTAATGCCGCTGCATTCGCGGCTGCGCATTCCGTCCGAAGAATCAAAGTAATTGGCGTTGACGGCGTAGATTTTTCCGTCGGCGAAATCGTTTAACTCCTGCTTGCCGACTTTGAAAATTCCACGGTTGCCGCCGAACCACAAATTGCCGCGCTCATCGTCGAGAACGTGAAACAGCAAATTGTCGGCGAGTCCTTCGTTGACCGTGTAGCGCGTGTATTTTCCGTTTTTGAAACGAAGCGCGCCGCGGCTGTTCGTCGCGAGCCACAAAGCGCCGTCGGCGTCGGCGCTGATCGCGTTGATTTTGTCGGGCTGCTGCTGATTCGGCACGGGATAAGCGGTAAATTCGCCGTTTTTTAATTCAACCAAACCGGCAGTCGTGCCGAGCCAGAAAACTCCGTCGCCGGCGGCGCTGAGCGCATTGACATTAAACTTTTTCGATTTTTCGGTAACGGCGGAAGCGATGAATTTCCCGTTTTTAAATTGATATAATCCGTTTGATGTTCCGATCCATAAAATCCCGTCGGCATCTTCGTAAAACGATGAAACGTAATGTTCTTGTTTAAAGGGAAACGGAAAATTTGCGATTTTTCCGTTTTTTAAGCTGCTGATGCCGCGCGGCGAGCCGATCCAGAGAGCGCCCGCCGCGTCTTCGAAAATCACGCTCGTAAAAATGTCGAGCAAACCGTCTTTCTGCGTGTAAGATTTAGCGATTTTGCCGTTTCTGATTTCGCTGATGCCGACATCGGTCGCCACCCAGACGCTGCCCGCGCGATCTTCGTAAACGCCCCACGCGCCGTCGGCTAAAAGTCCTTCGGTCTGGGCGAAGGTCGTAAAATTTCCATCTTTCAAACGATACAAACCGCGCGAGAAAACGCCCGTCCACAAATTGCCTTCGCGATCTTCGTAAATTGACCACACATCGCTGTCGCCCAAAGAGATGCTTTCGGCAAATTTATCATCACGAAAACGACTTAAACGACCGTGGACGGTTCCGATCCAGAGATTGCCGTCGCGGTCGGCGGCGAGCGCCGAAATTTCGTTTTCGGGCAAACCGTCGGCAGTCGTATAAGTGATTGTCGAATCGCCGTTTAGTCTGATTAAACCTTTCTGCGTCGCGCCCCAAATGCTTCCGTCGGCGGTTTCGCGGATGGATTTAACGTTTACCTGCGATTTGCCGTCGCCGATTACGGTCAGAAATCTGCCGTCGCGCAACCGGTCGAGTCCGGCAATCGTGCCGACAAAAACGCTGCCGTCCGACGCTTCGTAAACCGACCAGACGCGATTGCTCGACAAACCATCGTTCGTCGTATAAAGATGAAATCCGGTTTCCGGCGAGTATTGATACAAACCGCTGCTCGTAGCGATCCATAAACCGCCGCCGCGCGAACCGGCGAAACCGAGAACGCTTTCGCCGAAAAATCCGTCTTCTTCGGTGTACGAACGAAATTTTCCGTCTTTGTAGCTGAACAGGTTATTGCCGCGCCGGTTCGCGCCGTAAACGCCGCCCGTTGCCGCCCACAGCGTGCCGTCCGCATCAACGTAAACCGCCGCGATCATATCGGACGTCAATTCCTTTGTGTTGTTTTGATCGAAAACCTTAAATTCAATGCCGTCAAACCGCACGAGACCGGCAAGCGTTCCGAACCATAAATAACCGTCCGGCGTCTGCACAATCGAAAACGCCGAATTCTGCGGCAAACCTTCTTCGGTCGTCCAGCCGCTGCGAATGTATTGCGACAGCGATTTAACCGGATCGAGCGCCAATAAATCGGACATCAAACACGCCAGAATAAAGATTGTTGCGATCCATAATTTACGAAAATTCACAGTTCTTTTTTCCCTTTTCAGCGTTGATAAACTTGGCAGCAGCGAAAATCGTTCGGGCGCTACTTTTTGTCCGCCGTTTTTTCTTTGACCGGCGCGTCTTTTCTTGCGCCCCAGTAAAACGCGCGGACGACGAGCACGTAAACGAGCAGCACCAAAAAGCACAAAATAAAAAAGAACACGATCAGCCAGGCAAGCGGAGACATTTTATAGTATTACCTCTTTGTTTTCTTCATTGTTTTGTTTCGGTTCAAGCAAACCGGCGAACAGACCGCGACTGCCGCTGTGTTCGAGAACGTGTTTATACAAAACCGTCAGCAGCGCGACGAGCGGAATCGCGATAAAAACGCCGGGAATTCCGGCGACTTGTTCGCCCGCCAAAACCGATAAAATAATCGCCAGCGGATGCAGGTGAATTCCGCCGCGAACGATGCGCGGGTAAGTTACATAATCGTGAATAATGCGCAGCACGATTAGAAAAATCGCTGTCCAGAGCGCTTGCCAGCCGGATTCGAGTCCCGCGACCGAAACGGCGATAATGCCGACGGTCAGCGGTCCGATCAGCGGAATAAATTCCAGAATCCCGGCGATAATGCCGAGCAGAAGCGCGTAATCATTGCCCAAAAGATAAAATCCGGCGGTGCAGATCGAACCGATTAAAAGACAGGAGATAAGCTGCGCGCGCGCGTAGGCGGCAAGCGTTTTATTGACGTCCGCGAGCACCGCTTCGACACGCGTTCGCCAATCGCCTGCCGGAACGATGCGCAAAATGCCGATGCGAAACAAATTAACGTCTTTCAAAAAGAAAAAAGCGAGAATCGGCACCAACACCAGCCACGGCGCATAAGTCAGAATTTCAATCGCGATGACGCCCACAAGCGCGGTAATATAAGCGCCGACTGCATTCAGAGTGTTGTTGATGCGGTCGTTAATCTGCTTTTGCACGTCTTCGGAAATGCGCATCCGGTCAAGACGGCGATTGAGTTCATTGATTCCGCTTTGCGCCGATGTCGTGTAAGTCGGCACATTCGTCGCAAATTCCTTCGCCTGATTGATAATGCGCGGCGCGACGTAAGCAATCGAAACGCTGAGCACGCCGAAAACGAGCAGATAGGAAATAGCAATCGCCAGCGAGCGCGGCATCGCCCGCGAAATATTTCGCGCGTGAAACGGCTGCCGAATCAGTTTTACCAGCGGATTGAGAAGATAGGCGAAAAAAATCGCCAGCACGATCATAAAAAACAGGTAAATCAGCGACGAAATGATGGCGGCGAAAAAATCTTTGACGGCGAGCAGTAGCAGCACGACAACGACGACGCGCAAAATCGAACGATACGACGGCGAACCGGAATCGAGCGCGATTATTTGCGGCAATTGTTTGGCTTCGTGCGGTTCGTCAATCGCCGACGTTTTATTCGGGTTGTTTTCGTCAGCCATTAATTTATCTGCTTGTCAGCATTATTCATCTGTTTACTGACATTTTATTGACATTGTTGGCGGCGGCGTTGACGGCGTTTCCGCTGTTTCCAGCGTTCGCCGCCGCATCAGCCGGAAGTTCGGACGCCGGTTTGGAAAAATCTTCGACGTTAAACCGCTGTTCCAGAATCTTGATTTGTTCCGGCTTGAATTTTGTGTTTGAACCGGCGATCACGGCTTTGTCGCCGTCGGTTAATATCCGCCGGTTTGTTTCGTACGGCGAGTTGTTTTTGATAAAAAGTTTGTCTTCGCTGTCGAAAACGCCGCCGTCTTTGCGCCGGTAAACGTAGATATAATCAAAGTTGGCGGTACGCATCGTTTCCACGTCGCGTTCGAGCGGACTCAGCGTTTTTTCTGCCGAATTCGCCGCCGGAAGCGGAACCGGAACATCGCGCTGTGCCGAATTCATAATCGCCGCGTTCGGCTGACACGCCGCCATTAAAACAGCGCCGATAGAGAAAAGAAAAAGCTTGACTGCCAAGATTTTCTTTTCCCCGCGTCTTCGCGTCTCCGCGTTTCTCTGTCTCCTTGCCTCTTCGTCTCTTCGTCTCATTTACTGCTCCTCTTCGTCGGCGGAATTGGTGTTTTGATTCGCCTGATTCGCGGCTTTTTCTTCTTCGTCGAGCTGTTTTTGTTCTTCCGGCGTCGGCGGCGCATCGTCGAGCGCGTCGGCGGGCGGCGCGCCTTTTTCCGCACGAATTTTCATAATGCGCGCTTCGTCGTCTTCATACACGATTTCGCCCCAGCCGCTTTCGAGCGATTTAGCGAACATTTCTTCGTTTTCTTTGGCGTCGGCGAAAACGTAAGTCGCGCCGAATTTTTCGCGAATCAACAGTGCCGGATTGTCGGTTTTGCCCTGCGTAATATCAATCAAAAGTTTGTAAAGCTCCGGATTTTCCGAATACAGATAATTCGGGTCGAGTCCGTAAGCGTACGCGTGTTTCGTGTTATAGAAAAACAGCTTCGGAAAATCGTCCCAGTTCGTGTTGAAAATTCGCTCGCCCGCCGGAATATTGTCGCGTCCGTCGGCGTCTTTCCCGGTTGCCCACGTCATCGCGCGGGAATATTTGTCGTTCGCTTCGTTGTTGCGAATCGTTTCGAGCAAACCCATTTCGTTAAAACCGAGACTGTGAATTCCCGTCAGATTGTAAACGAAAAACACGAACAGAATAATTCCAAGCGCCCACAAACCGCTTAGTTTAGCGTAATTCCAGAGCTGCTGTTTTTCGGTCGGTTTGGCAATGTCGAGATACGGTTCGATTTCGGTGCGAAAATCTTCCGGCAGCTGCGGCGCGGTCGAAACAGTAAACGCCTGCCAGCTGAAAGCGAGAAACATCACGGCGAACGGCGGGAAATATTCGGCAAATCGTTTCGAGCGAAACTGCGCGGCGAGCAAAACGGTGACGAACAGCAGAAAAAACGTCGCTTTTTCCGGCATTTTAGCGCCGCGCGGCATGAATAAAATATAGCCGATAAGCATCGCGAGCAGCGCGACCGGAAAATTCATAATCAATTCCATTCCCGAATACGGATACCATTCGCCGCCGACCGCGACGGCGAAATCCGAACCGACTTTGAATTTCGTATAAAAATGTTCCCAGAAAAGCAGTAGATTCTGCGGAAAATACGGATTGATTAAATTGCCCAGAATCATTCCGCCCAACGTGTAAGCGAGCGGTCGCCATTCAAATCGGCGCTCGTTCCACGCCACGATCAGCGTCCAGAAAAACGCTGCGAGCAGCAAAAGAGGAAAAAGGCTGTAAGTCCAAACGAACGCAAACATTAGCGGAAGCAGCCAGACGTATTTTCTTTCAAACAACAGGTAAATTCCGACGACCGTAATAATGATCGTGAGCGGCGGCGCTTTCGCCATATTCATCCGAAAATAAAACGAGCTGGCGCAAACCAAAATCATCACCAGCCAGAGCAGCAAATAATTGACTTTGTAATGATAAAGCAGCCAGTAAACCGAAAAAATAGCGAGCGTCGCGAAAACGACCGCGCCGACTTTCGCCGCCGTAACCGGCTCGAAAAACCACAGAAAAGGAATTTGCAAAAGGTGAAAAAGAAAATGATGATCGGCGTAATCTTTTGAATTTAATACTGTTAAAGGCAGCCATTCAAAAGTCGGCAGCCATTTGAATTGCTTGAAATTTTCCCACAGCAGCGAGCTCCATTTAATGTGGTAATAACCGTCCCAATCGCCGCAGCAAATCGCCTCGGTTTGAAACTGCAAAAGAGTGATCACCATTAAAATGGCGAAAAAACCGAAAATCAGATAAATCGTGCGCACCGCTTGATCCGTTTCCAAATAAGCGCGCCACGACTGCTTGGCGGGTTCAGGTTTTTCCGCCGCTTTTTCCGGCGGCATTTCTTCGCGCCGCTGTTCTAAAATCTCTTCCATTATGTATGTCAGTCTAGATGTAAAAAAAGTGTAAAAAAGGTTGAATTCAATCAAAAAATATCACGAAATCCGGGTAAATATCTAACCGCTTGCAGACTTTTGCGATTTCCGCGCCAAAGCCGAACCGCAAAACGCGGACAAATTCGGCGGTTTCGCCCGATTAATAAAAGCCGAGTAAAATTACCCGTTTCGCGCCGCCGCAAAATCAGGTAAAATTCGCCGTATGAAAAACCTGAAAATTGTTTTTTGTCTGCTGATTGCGTGCTGCGCTTTTCAATATTCTTTTGCCCAAAACCCGCTCGTGCCGCACAAAATCAGTTTGAAAAACGGCGCGAGTTTCAGCTTAAATCTGCCCGCCGAATACGAAATTATTCCCGCCGCCGAAGGATTAAAACGCGTCCGATTTTTTGCCGCCGCGCCGGACGGACGAATTTTCGTCACCGATATGCACGATTTGACCGACAACAAAAAAGGCGCGGTTTATATTTTGGAAGATTTCAACCGGGAAACCGGAAAATTCGCACGCGTCGTGCCTTATTTAACGAACTTGAAAAATCCGAACAGCGCGGCATTTTATACTGATGCGAACGGTCAGGATTGGTTTTATTTGGCGGAAACCGATAAGTTGACGAGGCGTCCTTACCGCCGCTTAGAATCTGCTGAAGCGCCTGTGCCGCGCCGCGCCGCGCCGAACGAAGATCAATCGGCTGCGCCTGCAATTTTTAGGACGATTAAGTGGGAGCTTCCGCTGTTTTCCCTCGAAGGATGGTTCGGCGCACGCCGTAAAAATCCGCCGC
>SXVE01000131.1 GCA_005790265.1 Acidobacteriota bacterium
GTCAACGTCGCCGGTCGAGCGCGTCGGATTTCCGAGGTCGAATTCTTCCCACAGGTAAGTCATTGTGTCGCCGTTTGCGTCGGTCGCCGCCGCCGTCAATGTAAACGGCGTTAAGCGCGGAATCGTAAAATTGCCGGGCGAAGTGACCGCCGGCACGGCGTTGCCGTTATTGGTCGGCGTTCCGCAAGCCGGATTTATGCCGCCGAAAACGCCGCCGGCAATGTCCTGGAACCACTTGAGCGATTGATCGAAGCTGCGGAGATTGAAATATTCAATCGAGTTGGCGGACAAATTGCGCGGCGCGCAGATCCCGCCGTAACCCATAATCGTTACGCCGCTCGCCGGTTCATATGCCGAATCCGCCTCTCGCTGGTTGCAGGTGCCGTCAATGTCGTTGTTAAAAGTATGGCTCATTCCGAATTGATGCCCGATTTCGTGCGCGACGTAATCGACATCGAAACCGTCGCCCTGCGGAGTGGGCGAGCCTGTAAAACCCCGTGCTTTCGCCTTCGGATCGCACAAACTCGGACTGACGGCTGCGCCTCCTACGTCGGGTCCGCTCGATAATACATGACCAATATCATAGTTGGCGTTGCCGATGATTTGATCGAGCACCGTTTGATTGCGTGGGATGTCATGGTCGCTGTTGCCCATAAATCCGCCGGTGTTGGCATTGGTAAAAACAGTGTTCGTTCCGCTGACAAGCGTAAAGGTCGTCGCCAGTTCGCGCCTGTATATCGCAATCATCCGGTTAACGGTCGTTTGAATGCCGGCAAACGCGCTGTTGACATTGCCGCCGAAAAAATTCGTGTATTGTCTGGTGGCGGAAACGGCAAGACGGTAATTTCTAAGCTGCGTTCCGTTACTGAAAACGGTCGGCGCACTCAAATCGGCAAATTCCGCCGGAGCGTTTTTATTTTCTCCGATATTGCAGGAAAAGGCTTCACGATTTTCCGTCAGATCGCCTTTGTAATAAACGATGTAATTTTTACGGTCGCCCGACGAATACGGATCAATCAGATAAGTTCCTTCCGTGCCGAGAACATACGCATGAAAACCGTTGGCGTTAATGTCGAACCGCGCGACGGCGTTCGGATCGTCAATTCCTTGCCCGGAAAACGTTTTCCAGGTCGGAAATTGCGCGGCAATTTCGGGGGCGAACATCGGTGATTCTTCAATCCTGAAGCGAATTGTTTTTCCTTGCGGGTCAGGCAACTCCAAAATCACGGCTTGATCACGAGCAGCTTGCGTAAATTCCAACGGCGCATCCGCTAAAACGTTTTTCAGCATCGCCGAACTTACGCTGTAGACAAGATATTTTTTCGATCCTTCATTGACAGGCAGTTTCGTCTTGTCAACCGGCTGCCAGAGACTCGTCTGAATATGCGTGCCGCTTTTAATTTTCTTCGATGTTCTGTTTTTTCGAGCCCCTGATGCTTCAATTTGAAACGCGGCGAGCGAAACGACCAGACACATCGCGACGCCAAAAAATTTAGACCAGATTGTTTGAAATCTCATAGTTTCTTTTTCCTTTTCAAATTAAACGAACGATTTTGAATTTAAGTGTCGCTGGCGTGTCTTCACATTCAGGCGAAAACAAATCGCAGTGGTGACTAACATCAAAGCAAAAATCGGTTTTTATTAATTTTCTTATAAATTAGTTTTGTTTTTAACGATTGGAAGCGAATCAAATCGCTTGTAGAACCCGCCGGAGATCAAGAAGGTTTTCCTTCAAAACGTATTCGACCGCGCCGGCTTCGCGCGCCGATTCCCGGAATTGCGCGTCGTTGTAATTGGTCACGATAATGATTTTCGCATCCTTAAACATTGCAATGATTTTTCGGGTCGCCTCGATTCCGTTCGTTTCTTTCAAATGAATGTCCATCAAAACCAAATCCGGGCGATTTTTCTTATAAAGCCTAACGGCTTCGTCGCCGTCTTCGCATTCGTCTATCCGGTCGGCTAACCCGCTGACGATTGATTTAATCATTCGCCGCATTTTTACATTGTCTTCCACGATAAGCAGATTCATAAAAATCCCGGCGACTGTGCATTTAGGGCGGCGGATCGAAACGTGACAGGAGTTGATCTTTACCCGTCAAAAAGCCTTCTTTAATGCTGAATTTCGAGAATTCCTGGCTGGCATTTGCAGCCAAATCGCTTTAATCGTGTAACGAAATTCCGGCAGGCAATCACCCTTTTTCCGGTGTGTTTCCTTTATTCTTTTTGAATGGATAGCCGGCGGCGAACTAAACGATAGGTAAAGGGTAATTTGAATCGGCAGGTTTGGGAATAGAGTCGAACACACAATTTCGCCGCGTAACGGTACACGTTTTTCTGTGTGTTTCCACATGAAAATAAAGTCGGTAATTATCCGGCAAGCTCTGATTTGCGCGTCAAGGCAAAACGCAGAAGCGCATTTGTGCCGTGAATGTCTAATTTCTGACAGATATTGGTGCGGTGATTATCAACCGTACGCGGGTGGATGAATAGAATTTCGCCGATTTCCTTGCTGGTTTTTTCTTCAGCGATCAGCTGCAGGATGCGGCGCTCGGTTTTGGTTAATATTCTCAGACCGCCGGTTTGTTCTTTAGAGCCTGTTGTTTTGCGGCTGCGATTGAGAAGAAATTCCGAAAGCGAAGGCGTGATGTAATGCTTTCCCGCCGCGACCGTTTTGATGCAGTCGTTAATCTCGCTGACGGCGTTGTCTTTGAGAACATAACCTTTTACGCCCAATTCAATTGCCGTATTAAACATCGTTTCATCTTTATGCATCGTCAAAAAAATGAGAGCGGTTGCGAGATTTTTTTCCTGAATCCGGCGGGCGAGTTCAAGCCCGCTCATTTGCGGCATATCGATATCGGCGACGACGACCGCCGGTTTCAGATTCTCGATCAACTCCAATGCTCTGACGCCGTTTTCGGCTTCGTCAACGACTTTTAATTGTGCATCGGTTTCTA
>SXVE01000011.1 GCA_005790265.1 Acidobacteriota bacterium
CAACCAACGCTCAGTCACATAAGGCATGTTGAGCCGCTGAGCTTCGGCTTCGATGATTTCCTTGGCTTGCTTTTTGGTGGCCACGAAAAGAACCTTGCGACCGGAACGGACTATGGAACGAATGGCGTTGGAAGCCTCTTCGAGTTTGGCCTGGGTTTGGTTGAGGTCAATCAGATGGATATCGTTCTTCTCCATGAAGATATACGGAGCCATCTTGGGATGCCACTTGCGCTTGAGGTGTCCAAAGTGAACTCCTGCTTCGAGAAGTTCCTTCATTGTTACTGTAGCCAAAGTTTAAAATCTCCTTAACTTATTGGTTTTTGTACTCGCCGCAGTCAGATTGATAAACCAAAAAACTCCGGCGATGGATTGAATAAATGGATAATTGATAGTGGATAGTTGATAATCTAATAAATTTTCTTGGATTATCAATTATCCATTTTCAACTATTAATTATTACCGTTTCGAGAACTGGAATCGCGCGCGGGCACCTTTCTGTCCGTATTTCTTACGTTCTTTCTGGCGCGGGTCGCGTGTGACGAGTCCGGCTTTCTTCAAAGCGCCGCGTAAATCCGCGTTGAATTCCATCAGCGCACGCGTGATGCCGTGACGAACCGCACCGGCTTGTCCGGCTGTTCCGCCGCCCTTGACGTTGACTAAAATGTCGAATTTGCCGGCGGTATCAGTCAAACGAAGCGGCTGACGAATAATCATTCGCAACGTTTCGTTCGGAAAATAACCTTCAAACGTGCGACGATTAACTAAAATATCGCCCTTGCCCGGACGAAGATAAACACGCGCCGTCGAAGTTTTGCGGCGACCGGTTCCGTAATATTGAATATCTGCCATAAAATATAAAATTCAAAATTTAAGATTCAAAATTCAAAACTAAAAATTCAGATATAATCTTGCAATATTAAATTTTGAACGCTGAACTTGTTTTATTTCGTTTCGATAACAACCGTTTCAGGTTTTTGCGCGGCGTGACGGTGTTCGGCGTCGGCGTAAACTTTCAGTTTCGCGCCCATTGCTTTGCCGAGTTTCGATTTCGGCAGCATACCTTTAACCGCGAGTTCGATGATGCGTTCCGGTTTGTCCTTAAACATATCCTTAACGCTCGTTTCGCGCAAACCGCCCGGATAAAGCGTGTGGTAGCGATAAACTTTCTGGTCGTTTTTCGAGCCTTTAAAAATCGCGTGACGAGCATTAATAACGACAACGTGATCGCCCATATCCATAAACGGCGTGTATGCCGGATTGTTTTTGCCCGATAAAATGCGGGCAACTTCGGTCGCCAATCGTCCGACCGTTTTGCCTGCTGCATCAACGACGAACCATTTACGACTTTCCGCTAAACCCTTTCCGCTTGGAAAATAAGTACTCATATATGCCTACTATTGTCTGGAATTTTCGCCAAAAAGCGAACCGATAGAATATCGAAAAACCTTGATAGCGTCAAGCCGCGATTGATTTTTGTTGGCTTATTCGTAAGAAAAGCCAAACTTCGCGCCCGCTAAAATCAAGCCGATCATCGTTTTCGCGTCAACAATCGCGCCGTTTTTAATCATTGCAAACGCCTGCGGAAAACTGATTCGCTCAATCGTCAACAATTCGTCTTCTTCTAAATTCTGCTCGGTTTCCGTCAAATCCGTCGCTAAATAAAGATGCATTTTTTCGGTTAAAAAACCGGGCGAAACGTAGAATTCCGTCAATTTTTCAACAGTTTTCGCCGTGACGCCGATTTCTTCTTCGAGTTCGCGTTGCGCTCCCGTTTGCGGATCTTCGTCTAAATTCAGAGTTCCGGCAGGAATTTCCAGCAAATAATCGCCCGCCGCGTGCCGGTATTGCCGCACGAGCGCGACGGTTTGGTCGGCGAAAACCGGAATAATTACGGCGCTGCCTTTGTGCGCGACGATTTCGCGTTTGTATTCGATGTCGCCGTCTTTAACCGACGCTTCGTGAACGTCGAAAATTTTTCCTTGATAAATGTCTTTGGTCGAAATAACTTGCGGTTTATCCATAAAAATCTGTTTGAAAAATTGATTGCTGAAAAGATTTTGATTCTATTTTTGCTTGTTCAAAAAATCGCGCACCTGTTTCATATCGTCCCACACCTCGCGCTTTTTCGTCGGATCGCGCAGCAAATACGCCGGGTTAAACGTCGGCATCAGCATCAAACCGTTCGCTTCGTGAAATTCGCCGCGTACTTTGGAAATCGGCTGTTTCGTATTCAATAACGCTTTCGTCGGCGTATTTCCAAGCAGTAAAACAACTTTCGGTTTAACGACGGCGAGTTCGCGCCAAACATACGGCGCGAAAAATTTCATCAATTCCGGCGTGATTTCGTCGCCGCCGGAAATATATTTGACGATATTCGTTAAATAAGTGTTCGAGCGATTGAGCCCGATTGACGCAAGAATTCGATTTAAAAGATCGCCGGTCGGACCTTGAAAAGGCTTTTCCGCATCCGCATCCGGCGGTCCCGGCGATTCGCCGACGACGGCAATTTCCGCGTTCGGCTCGCCCTGCGAAAAAACGAAAAAACGATTTGCCAATTCGGGAATCATCTTCGCTTTCTCGATCATCTCGCGCTTAATTTCCTCAAGCGTTTCATTCGGCGCGGACAATTCCCATCCGCCGTTAAACAAATCGTTCTGCATTTAATTTTCCGTCGCGACAATCCAGCCCGCAAATCTTTCTTCGACCGCCTCACGCGTCAATTCGCTCGCAGCGATAGCGAGAAAAAGCTCGGCAATTTCATCATTCGTCGCATTTAGTTTCGTACCGTTCAAATTCAAAAATAATTCCGCAACAACGGAGGCAATTCGTTTGTTGCCGTCAACGAATGCGTGCGCCTGCGATAAATGATAAGCAAAAGTCGCGGCGAGTTTGGCAAGATCGTCGGTTTCATAATTATAACGATTTTCCGCCGCCTTCAACGCCGATTCCAAGCCGCCCGCGTCACGTAAACCGTCGCTGCCGCCGGTCGCTTTGATAATTTCAGCGTGAATCAGTAAAACTTCATCAAAGTCGGGAAAGAAAAATTCGCTCATTCGTGTCCTTTGCCAAGTTCGATCAAAGCCGATTTTCGCCGTTCGATAATATCGCGAGTCGCATTTAAAATCGCTTTCTTCCGGTCGTTTTTTACAAAATGCAAAACGATTTCGTCATCATCATTTTTTGAAATTTCTACTTTGACTCCTTCATCAACTCCGAGTTTTTCAAGTTCGGCGCGCGGAATCGAAATCGTATTCAAGTTTTCGTTGTTCGCAACTAAAGTCAACATAAAAATATTCCTCACCGTCAATTTTACTGCAATTTATTCAATTCATCGCGCACTTTTTTCATATCTTCCCAGACTTCGCGTTTTTTTGACGGGTCGCGCAACAAGTAAGCCGGATGAAACGTCGGCATTACTTTGACGCCGAAATAATCCTGAAATTCGCCGCGAATTTTGGTGATGCCGACTTTTGTTTCGAGCAGATTTTGACACGCCGTATTTCCCAAAACAACGATGATCTTCGGACGGACAATCGCGATTTCACGCAGTAAAAAAGGTTTACAAGTTTTCGCTTCGGGCAGCGTCGGCGTGCGATTTCCCGGCGGGCGGCAACGATTGATGTTGCCGACGAAAACCATTTCGCGTTTCAAACCGATTGATTCGATGATTTTATTCAAAAGCTGACCGGAACGCCCGACAAACGGAACGCCTTGCGCGTCTTCATCCGCGCCCGGCGCTTCGCCGACAAACATCAAATCGGCTTGTTGGTTGCCGGTGCTGTGAACGATTTTTGTGCGTCCTTCGTGCAAAGGGCAGCGCGTGCAATTGCCAATGTCGGCGCGAATTTCTTCGAGCGTTTCGTTTGATTCGGCTAAAGTCGGTTTGAAATCGCCGAACAAAGAATCCTGCGGAACTTCTTCGGTTGGTATGTTTGCCATTTCTTTTTCTCTTGATGCGATTGGTTTATTATTGTTTGTAAAACTTGAAAACGTTGAAGTTCGCTTCGGCAGCGACGGCAAACGCGAAAGTTTCGTTGATTCTAAAAGACTGCGCCGCGTATTTTTCGTTTCGTCGGATTCGGCTTTCAATATCGGTTCCGCCGCTTTTTTCAAAATCTCGACGTCGGGAATAAACCTTTCCAATCTTTGCTGAGAAATTTCCGTCGCCGAATTTTGAGTTTTAAGTTTTGAATCTTGAACCGCGAACCGCGAATCATCAAATTCCGGCAGCTCGACCGCGAAATTTTCCGCGCCGAGTTCCTGCAAATAAAGAATTTGCTCTTTTACATCCGCCAACAATGCCGAAAATTCGCTGTTCACCTTTTTACTTTTTTACCTTTTAACTTTTTACTTGCGCCTTAATTTTATCACTTCATCGAGAATCACGTCAGCCAATACGCGTTTCGACATCAGCGGCAATTCGATTTCGTTTTCGCCGGTGATAATCGTCGCGATGTTTGTATCGGAATTAAAACCCGCGCCTTTTTTCGTGATGTCGTTGGCGACGACGAGATCGAGATTTTTCTTCACCATTTTCGATTTCGCGTAAGTGACGACATCGTTTGTTTCAGCCGCAAAACCGATTACTAAAAGATTTTCGTGCCGATTTACGGAAACGCCCGCCAAAATGTCCGGCGTTTTTTCGAGTTCGAGATTTAAAAATTCCTGTCCGGTTTTTTTGATCTTAAAATCGGCGACGTTGCGCGGACGATAATCGGCGACTGCCGCCGCACCGATGAAAACGGTTGCATTTGCAAGCTCGCGCATCACCGCGTCGTACATTTCGGCGGCGGAAACGGCGCGAATGACGCGCACATTTTCCGGCGGTTCAACCGTCGTCACGCCGCACACAACCGTCACGTTCGCGCCACGATTCGCCGCCGCTTCAGCGACCGCAAAACCCATTTTCCCCGACGAATGATTGGAAATAAACCGCACCGGATCAATCGCCTCGCGCGTTCCGCCAACGGTGATTAAAATTGATTCGCCGACTAAATCTTGAGTTTCAGGTTTCAGGTTTCTCGTTTCAAGTTTCAAGTTCGGTTCTTCGCTTTCCAAACCTGAAACCTGAAACCTGAAACCTGAAACCAACAAATCTAACGCTTGTCTGGCGATATTTTCCACGTCTTCCAATTTTCCCGTGCCGACGGTTTTGCAGGCGAGTTCGCCGGAAACCGGTTCGACGAAAATCACGCCGTCTTGTTTCAAACGCGCAATATTTCTCTGCGTTGCGGCGTGATTCCACATCGAAACGTTAATCGCGGGCGCGATCATCACCGGCGCGGTGGCGGCGAGGTAAGTCGAACTCAAAAAGTCGTCAGCGATGCCGTTCGCAAATTTGGCGATGATGTTTGCCGTTGCTGGAACGATGAGCAGCAAATCTATGTTTTGTGAAAAATTAATGTGCGCAATCGGGTCAGGATTCGTTTTTTCGTAATCGTCAACGAACACGTAATTCTCCGTCAGCGCGCGAAACGTCAGCGGTTGAATAAATTCGGTCGCGTGTGCGGTCATTGCGACGCGCACTTCGCAGTCGTTTTTTTGCAGCAAACGCAAAACCTCAATCGCTTTATAAGCCGCGATTCCGCCGCAAACGCCC
>SXVE01000132.1 GCA_005790265.1 Acidobacteriota bacterium
ATTTGATTTCGGGCGTGCTCGCCGGGATGTTCATTTTTATAATGTGTGTCACCGGCGCGCTGCTTTCATTTGAATCGAACATTTTGAAAGCCGCCGAAAGCGAAATGCGCACGGTTGAAATTCCGGCGGAAAACCTGTCGCGGCTTTCGATCAATGAAATCGTGGCGAAAGTCATCGAAGCCAAACAGAACGCGAAACCGTCGAATATCACTTTGCAAAACGACCGCACGGCGGCGGCGACCGTCGCTCTCGGGCGCGAAGGACAAGTTTTCGTGAATCCGTACACCGGAGTGATTACCGGCGAAGGCGCAAAAGGCTGGCGCGCGTTTTTTCGTTTCAACACGGATTTGCATCGTTGGCTGCTGATGTCGGGCGACAGCCGAGCGGTCGGCAAAGGTTTGAACGATGCGGCGAATCTGTTGTTTTTATTTCTGGCGATTTCCGGTGTTTACATCTGGTTTCCGCGCCAGTGGACGCGCAAACATCTCGCGCCGATTCTGTGGTTTCGCCGCACGAATTCGGGCAAAGCGCGCGATTTCAACTGGCACAACGTCATCGGTTTCTGGACTTCGCTCGTGCTCATCATTTTGACCGTGACCGGCGCGATAATTTCTTATCAATGGGCGGGAAATCTGCTTTACACGCTGACCGGCAACGAACTGCCACAACAACAGCAAGCGCCGCCGAACCAGCCAAGTCCGAATCAAATGGCGGATCAAACGGCGTTCGTTTTGCCGGAAAATCTCGAAAATTCCGTCCAAACCGCGCAGAATCACACGAACTGGAAATCCATCGCGCTGCGTTTGCCGATTGCCAAAGATGCGGCTGTTTTTACGATTGACGAAGGAATTTACTGGAATATGTTCGGGCGTTCGACGCTGACGGTGGATGCGAAAACCGGACAAGTCCAAAAATGGGAACCGTACGGCGAACAAAACGCCGCGCGACAACTGCGTTCGTGGTCGCGCTTCACGCACACGGGCGAAACCGGCGGATTCGTCGGACAATTAATCGGTTTCATCGCCTGCATCGGCGGCGCGTTTTTGGTTTATACGGGAATTTCGCTGGCTCTGCGAAGATTCTGGAATTGGCGCAGAAAAACTAGTTCGGAACAAGTTTAAGAACAAAAACGAAGAAATGGGACACGGATTGAGCGGATTGGGCGGATAAGAGCGGATAAATCTTTATAATTATAAAAATAAATCCGTGAAATCCCGTGCTTTCATCTGTCAAATCCGTGTCCCATTTCTTCACTATAAATTGCTGCTCAAAAGTTTATTGACAATCTCGCTTGCCGCGTGCGGGCGCGCAAAATTCGCGACGTTTGCTTTCATTTGACTAAATCGTTTTTCATCTTTAACGAGTTCGTCTATTTTATAAGCCAAAACAGGCAAATTATTGCAGCGAATCGCGCAGCCGCGTTCCAAAAGATGATCGGAATTGCGTTCTTCCTGACCGGGAATCGGGTTGACGATGACGAACACGAGATTTTTTGCGAGCGCTTCGCTTGTCGTTAATCCGCCGGGCTTGCCGACGATTAAATCCGCCGCCGACATATATTCGTCCATTTCCCGCGTATAGCCGATCAATTTAAAGTCAACACGTTCATTGTTTAATTTCTTAGCGGCGAGCTTTTCGAGTTTGGTTTTCAATTCTTCGTTGCGTCCGCACATCGCTAAAATCTGCGCCGGAGTTCCGAGTTCGCTCAACGCCTGAAGAAGATGCTCGATGTTGCCGACGCCGAAACCTCCCGCCGAAACGAGAATCGTCAGTTTTTCCCGGTTCAAACCGAACTTTTCGCGCATCGCTCGTTTATCTTTCGTTTCCGCAAAAATCGGATCAATCGGAATGCCCGAAACGAAAATCTTTTCCGGCGGAATGCCGATTTTTGAAAGATGAATTTTCGTTTCATCGAGCGCGACGAAATATTGCTCGTAATGATGCGCGAGCCACATCGCGTGCGCGTCGAAATCGGTAACGACAATCGCCTGCGGAAAATTTATTTTGTTTTTCGATTTGAGCCACGAAATGATTTCCGACGGCAAAAAATGCGTGCAAATCGCCAGATCGGGTTTTTCCTTTTTGAGCAGATTGATAAACGGTAGCGTATTTAATCTGTCCAAAGCCAGCCTGCGCCGCTCGTTTTCCCACGGTTTATCGAGCGTGTCATACATCCAGCCCAAAACTTCCGGCATCGTGTTGACCATTTCGAGATACGCTTTGCCGTAAAGACGGCGAAAAAGCGGATTCGTGTAATTTAAAACGTCCACGTTTTTTATTTCGGCGTTCGGCTGGCGCAATCGAAAAGATTTTTCAACGGCTTCGGCGGCGCGCAGATGTCCAGCGCCGACCGAAGCGGAAAGAATCAGAACTTTTTTGAACATAGTATTTGGAAAAAAAAGCGGCGTTTATGTATTCTTACGTCAGGCTTTAACTGAAAAATCGAAACGGCTTGATGATAAGCCGAAAACCGTCGTTGATTCAAGAAAAATTATTTTTAATGATTCTGAATTTATCGAAATAATATTTGTTTATAATTGAGCGGCAAACATAAAATAAAAAAATAATGGAAGAACGTATTCATCGCGAAGTCGTCGGCGGACATCTGCTCGTGATCGGCGGCGCGGAAGATAAATATAACGAACGGCGCATCTTAAAGAAGTTTCTCGAACTCGCGGGCGGCGAAAACGCGGAGATTTTAATCGTTCCGGTCGCGTCGGATTTCCCGGAATTCGCGGCTGACATTTATGTGCAGGCATTTCGCCGGTTGGGCGTGGCGAATCCGCGCGTGCTGCGCGCGACTTCGCGGCAAGACGTTTTTCAAGCGGATGCCGACGCGCTGCTCGACGGCGTGACCGGCGTTTTTATGACGGGCGGCGATCAGATGCGGCTCGTTTCCATTTTGGGCGGCACCAAATTCGCGCAGATTTTGCGAAAAATGGCGGCGGAAACAAATCTGGTTTTAGCCGGAACGAGCGCCGGAGCCGCCGGAATGTCAACTTCGATGATCGTGCGCGGCGAATCAACGCCGCATCCGCAAAAAAATTCGGTGCGGCTTTCGCCCGGTCTCGGAATGCTCAGCAACATTATTATTGACCAGCATTTTACCGAGCGCGGTCGCATCAGCCGCTTGATTACAGCGGTTTCCTACAATCCTTATAATCTCGGCATCGGCATTGACGAAAACACGGCGATTATTCTCGACAACGAAGGCGTTTTGGAAGTTTTCGGCAACGGAACCGTGACGATTGTTGACGGCTCGCAAATCACTTACAACGAAATCGCCGAAGTGGACGAACATCAAGCGTTTAGCGTCTGCGGCGTGCAGCTGCACATTTTGGGCGACGGCTTGGTTTACGATTACTTCGGTCGAACGCCGATGCAGCCGCCGAACGAGTTTCTTTTGCCGGATATTGAGTAAATACATCGTTTTTTAGACGAATGTATTTGTTATGTCGGTTATCTAACTTTCGATCTTTAAAACATCAACTAAAATAAATTCCTTAAAATTTATGAAAATACTGGAAATCAGAACACTGCGCGGAGCTAATTACTGGAGCGGTTACTGGAAGCGTCTGATTATTATGCGCCTCGATATTGAGGATTATGAGGAGAAGCCGACTGATAAAATCGAAGGTTTTTTCGAGCGAATGAAAGAGTTAATGCCTTCGCTTCGTTCGCACGGATGCAGTTATAAAGAGGAAACCGGTTTTTACCGCCGCGTCGAAGAGGGAACTTGGGCGGGACACGTCATCGAGCATTTCGCGCTCGAAATGCAGACGCTCGCCGGAATGGATGTCGGTTACGGCAGAACGAGGGAAACCGGCGAAAAAGGAATTTACAACGTCGTTTTCGCGTATAAGGAAGAGGAAGTCGGGCGGTATTCGGCGCGCGCTGCCGTTAAACTTTTTCTCGATCTGGCGGAAGGAAAATCGCTCGATGAACTGAAAAAAATTCTCACGGACGAAATTCAGGCGATGCGCGAGTTGCGCGAAGACGTTCGATTCGGTCCGAGCACGGCTTCAATCGTCGAGGAAGCCGAGCGGCGCGGCATTCCGTATATTCGCCTCAACGACCGCGCCTTAATTCAGCTCGGTTACGGGAAAAATCAGCGCCGCATTCAGGCGACGACGACCGACCGGACGAATATGATTTCGGTTGATATTGCGGGCAACAAAGCGGCGACGAAAAAACTGCTCGGCGAAATGGGCATTCCCGTGCCGAAAGGCTACGCCATCAGCGAAGAAAAAGAACTCGAATCAACGGTTAAAGCCGTCGGTTTTCCGCTGGTCGTTAAACCGCTCGACGCCAATCACGGCAAAGGCGCGTCAATCGGTTTGACGACCATCGAAGAAGCGCGTACGGCGTTTCATAAAGCCAAAGAATATTCGCGCCGCGTGATCGTCGAGAAAATGCTCGTCGGCGAAGATTTTCGCGCGCTCGTCGTGGACAACAAACTCGTCGCGGTCGCTGAGAGAACTCCGGCGCACGTCGTCGGCGACGGCGCGAGCACGGTGCAGCAATTGATTGACAAGGAAAACGAAAATCCGTTGCGCGGTTACGGTCACGAAAAAGTTTTGACCTTGATTACGGTTGATTCGCACACGCGCAATTTGCTGGCGGCGAAAAATTACACGCTCGAAACCGTCGTTCCCGACGGCGAGATTTTGTATCTCAAAGCGACGGCGAATCTTTCGACCGGCGGAACGGCGATTGACCGCACGGACGACACGCATCCGGCGAATGTTTTTTTATTCGAGCGCATTGCGAAAATCGTCGGACTCGACGTTGCCGGAATTGACGTAATGGCGCCGAACGTGTCCGAACCGCTGGTGGAAAACGGCGGCGGAATCATCGAAATCAATGCCGCGCCCGGTTTCCGAATGCATCTCGCGCCGTCGAAAGGCATTGGCAGAAACGTCGCCGAACACGTTGTTGATATGCTTTTTCCGACCGGAAAACCGGCGCGTATTCCGATTATCGCGATTACCGGAACGAACGGAAAAACGACGACGACGCGCCTGATCGCGCATATCATTCGCGGCAGCGGCTGCGTTGTCGGTTTCACGACGACCGACGGCACTTATATTCAAAATAATCAAATCGTCACCGGCGACAATACCGGACCGGTCTCGGCGCAGCTCGTTTTGAAAGATCCGTCGGTGCAGGTCGCGGTTTTGGAAACGGCGCGTGGCGGAATCATTCGTTCCGGTCTCGGTTACGATCACACGGATATTGCCGTCGTCACCAACGTCGCCGCCGATCATCTCGGTTTGAAAGACATTAACTCGCTCGAAGATTTGGCGCGCGTCAAATCGGTCGTGCCGCGCAGCGTTTCGCGTCACGGTTTTGCGGTGCTCAACGCCGAAGATCCGAACGTGTATGCGATGCGCAAAAAAGTTGACGGCAAATGCGTTTATTTCGCGATGGACGAAGACAACGAACACATTCGCCGCAACGCACGGCGCGGCGGTTTGTCGTGCATTTACGAAAACGGCTACATTACGATTTTGAAAGGAAAATGGAAAGTTCGCGTCGAACAGGCGGTTAATATTCCTTCAACTTACGGCGGACGCGCCGGATTTATGGTGCAGAACGCGCTGGCGGCGACGCTTGCGTGTTTCGTGCACGGCATTTCGCTCGAAGATATTCGCGTCGGTTTGACGACGTTCAACGCGGGAACGGCGCAGACGCCCGGACGACTCAACTTTATCGAAGTCGGCGACGTCACCGTGCTGGTTGATTACGCGCATAATCCGGCGGGTTTAACGGCACTGCAAAACTTTATCAAACAGCTGCCTTACACGAAACAGACGGTTGTTTTAAACGGAACCGGCGACCGCCGCGACGAAGATTTGCGCGAAATGGGCAGATTATGCGCGGCGCATTTCGACAGCATCGTCATCCGGCGCGGGCATTATCTGCGCGGGCGAGACGAGCAGAATATGTATCAAATTTTGCAAGAAGGAATAAAATCGAGCGGCAGAGAAGAAGTGACCGTCAAATTAATTCCCGAAAGCTACGAAGCGATTGATTACGCCGTCAGTCAATCGAAAATGGGCGAACTCGTCGTCGTTCTCGGCGACGGCGTGCCGAATGATCTTTCAATTATCAACAAACTGCGTGACAAAGCGCATTAACTGCAATCGCCGAAACTTAAAATTTAGCGGATGAGCAAAAAGCGGCGTTTTGTCTGTCAGACAAAACGCCGCTTTTATTTTCCAAAAAAATATTAAACGTAGATATCAATCGTCATCGCGCCGCCGGAAGTGATAAAAGCGCGATACATTCCGTCGGAATTGAACGGCAGCGCGACGTTTCCAAAGCGGTCAACCGCAATCAAACCGCCTTCGCCGCCGATTTCCGTTAAGCGCGTAATCGCTTCGTCAGCCGCCTGATTTAACGCCAGATTTTTATATTTCATGCGCGCCGCCACATCGAAAGCCGTTTGCGCCGCCATAAAATATTCGCCGTGTCCGGTACAGCTGACGGCGCACGATTGGTTTTCGGCGTAAGTTCCCGCGCCGATAATCGGCGTGTCGCCGATGCGACCGAATTTTTTGTTCGTCATTCCGCCCGTCGAAGTCGCCGCCGCCAAATTACCGCGCCCGTCGCAGGCGACCGCGCCGACCGTGCCGATGGGTTTTGAGCCGGAAGTTTTCATCTTTTGATTTTCCGTTTGAGAATTTTGAATTTTCGAGTTGGCGTCTTGAGTTGTGTTTATTGCATCCTGGATTTTTTCATCGAGTAAAACTTGTTCTCCCGCCGTGTGATCGAGTTGGACGACGCCTTCTTCGCGGGCTTTGAGCAGCTGCTGATAACGAAAATCCGTGTAGAAATAAGCGTCGTCGGCGAGTTCGGCGTTCATCTGGCGCGCAAATTCATTGGCTCCGTCGCCCGCCAGCAGAATATGTTCGGTTTTTTCCATGACGAGCCGCGCGAGCCGCACGGGATTTTTGACGTTTTTGACGAACGCGACCGCTCCGGCGCGCAAATTTTCGCCGTTCATAATCGCCGCGTCCATTTCATTTTTTCCGTCGTGCGTAAAAACCGAACCGCGACCGGCGTTAAACAGCGGAAAATCTTCGAGTTCGCAAACCGTCTGCTGCACCGCGTCGAGCGCCGAGCCGTTTTTTTGCAGAATTTCCCACCCTTTTTCGAGCGCATTTTGCAAACCGCCGCGATATTCGGCTTCGAGTTCGGCGGTCATCAACGATTTCAAAATCGTTCCCGCGCCGCCGTGAATTGCCAGTGCCATTTTATTAATCATAAAAAATAAAAATAACCGCTGAAAAATATCAATCGCGCTTTTTTTCGATGCGTCGCTTCAGAGCGCAAAAAAAAATCAGTATTTTACTGAACGAATTTTACTGAACGATGATTTTGCCTTTGTACATATCCATCCCGCAGGCGAATGAAAATTCGCCCGTTTTGTCCGTCGGAAAATCAATTATTACGACTTCGCCGACCGGCAGTTTGCGGCGAACGTTTAATTCTTTGAAAACGATTTCCGACGCGCAATTTTCCGAATCGGCGCGGTAAAAAGCGAGTTTCAGCGGCTGTCCTTTTTTGAAGGAAATTTGCTGCGGCGCAAAACCGTCTTTGGTCACGACGACCTTGAACGCGCCTTCGGGAATTTTGACGTTTGAGAGATCAACCGCTTTTTCTTCGGCGCCCTGTTTGATCTGCGCCGTAAATGGAACGGTGATTACTTTTCCGCCGCGCTTAAATTGCGCCCAGATGCGATAAATTCCGCCTTTCGGAAACGCGATGTGCGCTGAAACAATCGAAGCGGCTGCCGGATTTGCCATTTTTTCGTCCGCGTGCGGCGCGGAACCAGGTGCGTGCGCGTGCGGTTCCGCTTTCACCGCGTCCGCCGGCATCGGATGTGCGTGCACGAATTCGCCCAAATCTTCGCTGATCACAACAAAATGCGCTTTTTCGCCGAGATAATTTTCCAGATCGGTCA
>SXVE01000133.1 GCA_005790265.1 Acidobacteriota bacterium
AACTTGCACGAAGCGGGCGTTGATATTGTTCTCGTGACAACACTCGTTAACGGCGTCAACAATGACCAAGTTGGAACGATTGTTCGTTTCGCGCTCGAAAATCCCAAGAAAATTTCATTTGTATCATTTCAACCCGTTTCATTCACCGGACGCGATGAGCACATTACCGAACAGCGCCGTTTGCAGCAGCGTTATACGCTTTCGCATTTAGCGCAGGACGTGCAGAAACAGGTTGGTATCACCGAGCCGACGCGCGATTGGTTCCCGCTTTCATTGATGGGCGCGTTTGCCGATTTCGCCGATTTGGTTCACGGACCGGAAGCCGATTGGGGACAAGTTTCCTGCGGCTGCCACCCGAACTGCGGCGTCGGAACTGCCGTGATGATTAATAAAGAAACCAAAGAAATGGCTCCGGTGCCGGAATTTCTGCATATTCCGAATCTCGTCGAAGATATGAAACATATCACCGACACGGCGCGCGGCAAATGGTTTTCTAATTTGATGATGGGCTTGGCGCTGCTCAAAAACTACAATCCGTACGGCGCGCCGGAAAGCTTAACGCTCGGCGGCATTTTCGCCAAATTCGACAAATCGTTTGGTTTGTCGGGTAAAGATTACGGTAAGGTCGGCGGCGACCGCACAGTCGAAGACATCGAAAAACGACGTAAAGACCCGTGGAACTTCCTTTTCATCGCCGGAATGTGGTTCCAGGATTTATTCAACTACGATTTCCGCCGCACCGAAATGTGCATTATTCCCTACGGCACGCAGGAAGGCGAAATTTCGTTCTGCGCTTATAACACGGGCATCGGCTGGAGAAATATCATCGAGCATATGCACCAGAATGCGACCGTCGCGCAGTGGTATAAAGAACACGGACGCCACGAAGTTTTCGCGCGCGGCAAGGAAGTCGAACTCGGCGACCCGACGCACAACTTGATCCTTAACGAAGTTGACCTTTCCCGTCCGAACAAACCGGATATGGAAGGACCGAAAACGGCGGCTGAAGAAATGCAGATGATGCGCAAACTTTATCAGCAAATGGTGATGGAGAAAAACCAGATCAAAGGCGAAAACCTCGTCCAGATCGGCGGCATCAAACGCGAGAAAAAAGATAAATCTGAAGGCGCAAAGGCGTAGGCAACATCTTTAAATTCAATAAAAAGAGCCGCTCTGAATTAATTCGGAACGGCTCTTTTTGTTTTTCCATTTTTCCAGACAACGTTCGGGCGCGGCGAATCTTTGAGCGCAGTGAAGTTTTACAATCGCGCGCTTTTATTTTCGACGGTTTGTTTCCCCGCAAGCATTTTGTTTACGTTCAAGCAACTTTATGTTATCGTCTCTCACCAAAAGCATTGATTTTCTCGCAGTCTCGATTCTTAAAACGATAAATTAACAGGAGTTAATATGTTTCCCAAAAAAATTCTCTGCGCCGCATTCTCCCTTTTCGCTTTTTTCTCTTTCGCCGAAACGCAAATTTTCGCCTGTTCGTGCGGCAGCAAGCCGACCGTTCTCGATGAGTTTGAAAGTTCGGAATTAGTTGTCGCCGCCAAACTCGTCTCGGTTGAAAAAATTCTCAAGGTTCCGGCGGAAAAAGCTCAAAAAGACGCTGACGGAAACGAAACCGAAGCTGATGAGGAGAACGATGACAATGAAACGGGAAAAGCCGAACATTATGTAAACGACGTAAAATCAAGCACGATGCGCGTCGAGAAAGTTTACAAAGGAAACGTAAAAGTCGGCGATATATTAACTTTCGCGCAGGGCGGCGGCGCGGACTGCATCTGGACTTTTGACGAAGATTATATCGGCAGCGAATATCTTTTTTATCTGGGCAATCCTTCAAAAGTTCATCCTTTTTTTAGTGAGGAAGATACTATTGCGAACAAAGATGCCAAGCCGATGTATTACGCCGTAACTTGCGGACGGTCGCGCGGCTTAGCAGGCGCGAACGACGATTTGCTGTATCTGGATAATCTCGCGAACACGCGCGGACGAACAAGACTTTCCGGTACATTGGAAAGTTGGTCAGACGAAGCACCGAGTTTTGCTAACGTCAAAATAAAAATTGTCGGCAAGAAAAAAACTTACGAAACGAAAACCGACGCCGACGGCGTTTACGAGATTTACGATTTGCCCGCCGGTGAATACTCGGTTGAACCGCAAACGCCTAACGGTTGGAAATTGGAAGATTATATGCTGCGTCGTCAGATGGAAGGTTATTCCGAAAACCCTACAGTTATCGGGCGTAAATCGAAATATCAAGTTTCCGTCATCATCAGGGAGAAAAAGCACGCGGCGCTTGATTTGCTGTATGAAATTGACAACGCCGTTCGCGGCAAAATTCTTTCGCCCGCCGGAAAACCGATGAAAAACGTGTGCGTCGCGGCGGTTGCGAGCGATTCGGATGAAGGCGATTATCGCGGGCGAACCGAATGCACCGATGAAAAAGGCGAGTTTAAACTCGAATCACTGTCAGCGGGCAATTATATTTTAGTCGTCAACAACGACGGCAAAATTGACGGCGACGAACCGTTCGGAACGTTGTTTTATCCGGGCGTCGCCGAACGCAAAAGCGCGGGCGTCGTTGCCGTCGAAGCCGGAAAATTCGTTAATAACATCAATATTCAAATTCCGCACACGGTCGAGTTGATCGAAGTCAAAGGACGATTAATTTACTCGGACGGCAAGCCGGTCGTTGAGAAATACGTTAAATTTAAGGTTTCCGACGAATCAATTTACAAAGAAGACAGCGTCAAAAGCGACGACAGCGGGCGTTTTTCCATCAACATTCCGAAAGGCGCGAAAGGAATCTTGTTCGCCGAAGACTATGTTTACGAAAGCAAGTTCGACGAATGCGCCAACAAAGCGGAAATTCTCAAACGCGTCGGCGCGGAATCGAAAGATATAAAAACCAACGAAATCGAAATTGACGCGGACAAAAACCTCGCAGATGTAAAATTAATCTTTCCGTTTCCGCACTGCGCGAAAACGAGAGAGCAGTAAAAACACAAAATTTCTTTAATTTATGAAACGGTTATTCAGCCTCGCCAGCCTCGTCTGTTTCGTCTTCGTTTCGGCAGCGTTCGCCTTTCAAACGAACGCGCCGACTCAAACCAACATTTTGACGGACTTGCTAAATCTGCCCGCGCCGCCGCAAGTTCGTCCGGCAGAAAGTGAAAACATTGAAAAACCGGCTCGCCCGCCAGAATTTTATGACGACAAAAACGCTCCGCCGGACGACGCGCCGATTGAAGATGTACTCGATTATTGGAAACGCAAACCGCAAGAACATGACTACGGAACCGGCGAGTCACCGAAAATCTCCGCGAAAAACATTGAAAGAATACTTGAGAAATTGGAGAAAGAACCGGAGAATCTTGACGATTTTTTGAGCATTCTGCCGGACGATCCGGCGATTGCCGAAAAGGTGAAAAAGATTTTCGATGTTTCGCAAAACGGCGAAGATGTTGATGACAACTGGCGGAAGAAAGTTAAAGAATGGCTGAAATTAAACAGCGAATTTTATCTTGATGAACTCGTCAGCGAAGCCGGACAGGTTAAGGATCATTTAAAGTACGGTTCAATTGAAAAAGACGAATCGTTAACTGCCCTCGCAAAACTCAATTGGAAAGCTGCTGAACCGATTTTGCAAAGACTGGAAAACGACAAGGTGAATGTCCGCGCCGCGGCTCTGGCAAAATCGCTGTTTTACAAACACGCGATTGCTGCCGGAGACGATTCGGCGATTGAAAAATACCGCGACGAACTAAAAGAAATCGTGACTGATCGCAACCGCATTGCCCGCGTGCGCGATGCGGCAGCAGAAGTTTTGTTTGAAACTGAATGGAGCGGTCAGGAAGATTTTTATTTCTCGCTGATGGAAGACGAAACTCTGCTGCTTCCGGAGGATAACAATCAAATATTCTCACCGCTGACCACGCTGCCGTCAAAAAATCCCGACAAATGGATTCCGATTTTAACGAAATTGATCGGCAATAAAAATCGCGCCGTTCACAATGCCGCCGTTCAAAGTTTGATGGAATTTGAAAAAAGAAAAGACGCGCTCGAACCGCTTCTGCCGTGGCTTTCCAATCCCGGTTGGGCGGATATTCAAATCAGTCCGGGCGGGCGCACGACACTAATGCAGATCGTTTCAAACTTTGATCTGCCCGAAAGCGTTCCCGGCTTGATTTGGATCGTCGAAAATGAAGACGACGAAGCAAAATGGGCGGCGGGTTCACTAGCCAAATTTAAAGACGCGCGAGCCGCTCCAGCGCTTAAAGATGCTTTGAACAGAATCAAAGATGAATCTGACCGCAAAAAAATCATCGAAGCTCTGATTGCCTGCAACGGTTTGACTGATGATGAGCAAATGTCGGCGCTCGAATTTTACGCGGAATTTATTCTCAAGCCGGAAAATGCCGAAGAAGTTCAAAAAAGCGATTATTTGAGAGAAACTTCTTTGCCCGTATCGGTTAGCGTCGGTAGATTTCTATCCGAACAAACCGCGCCGTCCGAAAATTTGATTATGCGTTTGATCGAGCGGCAGAAAATTTTGGAAAAGGAAAAACCGGCGGTGGCGAAAATTTTGTCGGGAATAATGTCCGGCTGGCAAGGTCGTCTTGTTGACCTGGAAATGCTCGGTCGGATTGAGCGCGGCGAAGCGGATGTCGAAACGATTGTCGGCGCGTTGGCGCGGCGGGCGGAATTGCGGGAAAGAGTGACGAACGAGCTTTACCTTTTGCGCGGCAAAAGCGGTTTGGCGGGCGCGCTCGCGGCGTGCGTTTTGGAAGACGAGAACGATATTGTTTCCGCATTTCACAGTCAGAAGAAAGAAACGAGCGTTGGCACGCTGGCTTGCGCCAGACTTTTGCGAAAACCTTTGCCAATCGGCGAAGTCGGCGCGCTGCTCGATTCAAACGATAAGCTGCTCGCGCTCGCTGCCGAAAGATATTTGGAAGCGGAAGACAGTTTGGAAGCGAGAAATTTAGTTTTAGCCAGACACAAAGGCGAAGCGTTGATTTTAGGCGCGCGCGGCTCGTTTAATCCGGCGAAAACGAGTGCTTTTCCTGAAGTGCTCAATAAAATTTTTGCCACCATTCATCCTTCGTATGCAAACAATCTTTACTTGGACGCAAGTTATGATGCGGAACTCGATAAATTTGAAAATAATCTGCGCGAAGAACTGAAAACAAACAGCGAGCTTTTGGAAGTTTACGGCGTTTACTCGAATTATATTGTTCGCGTTTATAAAACCAGAGTTGTTTTGACGTGGATTGCCGACAAATCGCGCTTTTACGAAGGCGTGCTGAAAAAGGAAGAGTTCGACAATCTGAAAAACTTTTTTGAAAAAAGCAAATTTGAAACCGAAGCACCGATTTTCGGCGGCTGTCACCACAACTGCGACATATTTGAATACTTCAGAGTCAACAAAAACGGCGGGCGCAGATTTTTTGCCTACACGGATTTTATGCGTTTTATCGGCGTTCAAACGCTGTTTCAAAATCTGCGCGAATCCGATTCGATGAAGCTGCGTTATTATTTGCAGGACAAAATCAAGGGCTTAGAAGTTTTATCAACTGATAAAAGATTTCAGCCGCGCGCGATCTGGAAAAACGGCGACGATTTCCGCGTGCTGATTTCCGATGAAGAACGAAAAGCGCAAATCGAGGAAGAATTGCGGCAGGCAGACGAGATTGACCGGAAAAACGAAGATTTGGATTACGAAGAAAAAGCGTCCAACGCGCGAAAGCGGCGCGCGCCGAGAGCTTTCGAGCATTACGAATGGCGCTCGTTTAAGGACGGCAAACTCGGTGCAAAAACGGATGAACCGCGCGAGATTCCTTTTCTGCGAAACAAACTTTCTTTTCCGCAAGCGGCAAACTTAAGCGCCAACGATAATCCAGCGCAGGCTGTTTACGACAGTTACGAAATTCGCGCCGGAGAATACAGCACAGGCGGTTTGTGGAAAATAAATGCCGCCGAACAAATCGAGTTCAAAAAGGGTTTGTATGACAATCCGGTTGTCAGCGGAAACTGGGTTATCGCCGCTAAAGCCGAAGAAAGCTGGAGTCCACCGAACAGCGTCGTCCGCGTTAATCTGCAAACGGGCAGAGAATTGAAAATCAATCTGCCGCCCGCCGAAGAATTTTATCCGGTCGCGCTTGCTGCTGCGCACAATAAAGTTTTGCTGTACCGCGCCAAAGAAGCGTATTCGACGCTCAATCCGCCGGCGGCGGAATATTATCTGCTCGACGCAAAAACCGGCGCGGTTGAAAAAGTAAAAGGCGAATTTCAGCCGCTGATCATTCAGGAAATGCGCGGTTTGCAGCCGACCGGAAAGCTGAATGAGTTTTGGGCGACGGTTTACAATCACCGGAAAAATCAAACGGATGTCGGCGTTTACAATGCGAAAGATTTTACTTTCAAATCGCTTTTGACGCTGCCCGAAATTTTGCTCGACAGCACGGAAATCTGGGTTGACGAGAGCGAAGGAAAACTTTATTTCATTTACGCGGGCGAAT
>SXVE01000134.1 GCA_005790265.1 Acidobacteriota bacterium
ATTATCGCACGCTTTCGGCGAAAGTCGTCACGCCCGGTTTGATTGACGCGCATTCGGTCATCGGCTTGAACGGTTACTTGAATCAGCCGCACGAACAAATGGCGCTCGACGGCAGCGCGCCGATGCAGCCGGAACTGCGCGCGATTGACGCATACAACCCGGAAGAAAAATTGATCGAATGGGTGCGCCAATTCGGCGTAACAACGATTCACACCGGACATCAGCCGTCGGCGCTGATTTCCGGTCAGACGATGATCGCCAAAACTTTCGGCAAAACGGTCGAAGACGTCACGCTCGTTCCGACGGCGATGATCGCCGCGACTTTAGGCGACAGCGCACTCGGCAGCGCAGGAAGATCGCCGGGAACGCGCGCGAAACAGGCTTCGATGCTGCGTGCCGAATTGATTAAAGCAAGTGAAGCCGTCCGCCGCGCCGCTTCGCCGAATCAAACGACGACCACGACGGCGACCACTTCGCCGCGTAACAACGACAACAGTCCGAACGTCAGCAATCCGAATTCGATGCTGAACAATCCGCCGACCGCCGGCAATCAAAACGCTCCGGCGACCAACGCGACGCCAACTGCCGCCGCGCCGAACGCCAATCAAGCGGCGGCGAATCAAACCGCGACGCAAACTGCGACAACGCAAACTCAGCCGACCGATTTGCGCGCCGATATGATGCAGAAAGTCGTTCGCCGCGAAATTCCGCTGCTCGTTTCGGCGCACCGCGCGCAAGACATTATGACGGCTCTGCGTCTGGCAAAAGAGTTCAACATCAAAATCGTGCTCGACGGCGCATCCGAAGCGCACCTGTTGATTCCGCAAATTAAAGCATCCGGCTTTCCCGTAATTTTACATCCGACGATGTATCGCGCAGGCGGCGAAACCGAAGGGCTTTCGATGGAAACGGCGGCGAAGTTGAAAGCGGCGGGAATTCCGTTCGCGCTGCAAAGCGGTTACGAAGGCTACGTGCCGAAAACGCGCGTCGTGCTGCTCGAAGCGGCAATCGCAGCGGCAAACGGCTTGACGATGCGCGACGCGCTCGCGACCATTACAATTGATGCGGCGCGAATTCTCGGCTTGGATTCGCGCATCGGCTCCATCGAACGCGGCAAAGACGCCGACATCGCAATGTACGACGGCGACCCGTTTGAATACGTCACGCATTGCACCGGCACAATCATCAACGGTCAAGTCGTCAGCGAAGTCGTCAGATAAACTGACTTATCAAAAAGCGCGGATTTTGCAATCAAATCCGCGCTTTTCTTTTTTTAATATATGTTTACATCAATATTTCTATCCTTCTTTTTTCTTTTTCAAATGCCCGGCGCGTCGCCGAGACCAGCTGAAACGCCGAAACCGGCGACCACGCAATTTCTGACGCAAACAAACGAAGACATTCCCGTCGCTCAAAAACATTCGATAATCGTGAAAGGCAGAACGCTGAATTACACGACGACAACCGGTTTGATGCCGATTCGCAACGAACGAACGGGCGAAACGGAAGCCAAACTTTTTTATATCGCTTACACGCTCGACAATGCTCCGGCTAAACGCCCGCTGATGTTTTCGTTTAACGGCGGTCCGGGTTCGGCGTCCGTTTGGCTTCATTTGGGCGCGCTCGGTCCGAAACGCGTGCGAATGCTCGACGACGGTTTAATGCCGCCGCCGCCGTATGAACTCGTGGACAATGAAGAAACGTGGCTGACCGAAACCGATCTGGTTTTTATTGATCCGGTCGGAACAGGATATTCGCGCGCGACGAAACCGGAATTCGCCAACAAATTTTTCTCGGTTAACGGCGACATCGAATCGGTCGGTGAATTTATTCGGATGTATCTGGGACGCGGCGAGCGCTGGAATTCACCGCTTTATTTAGTCGGCGAAAGTTACGGCACGACGCGCGCCGCCGGTTTATCTAATCATCTTTTCGAGCGCGGCATCGGTTTGAACGGCATCTTGCTCGTTTCGTCCGTGCTCAATTTTCAGACGATTCGTTTTGCCGACAACAACGATTTGCCGCTCGTTTTGATTTTGCCGTCGTACGCGGCGACCGCGTGGTATCACAAACGGCTCGCGCCCGAACTGCAAAACAAACCGCTGCGGCAGGTTTTGCAGGAAGCCGAAAATTTCGCCGCCAACGAATACATGCCCGCGATGCTGAAAATGGATCGGATGTCGGCAACGGAAAAACAAACTTTACTCGACCGATTCAGCCGCTATACAGGCTTGAGCAAAAACTTCATCGAGCAGAATAATTTTCGCGTTGATCTTGGCGAATTCAACAAAGAACTGCTGCGCGATCAGCGGCGAACGACCGGACGACTCGACAGCCGTTTCAGCGGCATTGACCGCGACGCGGCAAGCGACAACCCTGATTTTGATCCGAGTATGACGGCGATTCGTCCGCCTTACACAGCTACTTTTAACGATTATGTGCGGCGTGATTTGGGCTTTAAATCCGATTTGGAATATTACATTTTAGGCGGCGGAATCACCGCGCCGTGGAATTACAACACGAGTCAGGGCTACGCCGATACGTCAATGACCTTGAAATCGGCGATGGCAAAAAATCCTTATATGAAAGTTTTCGTCGGTTCCGGGTTTTACGATATGGCGACGCCGTATTACGCGACCGAATACACGATTTCCGCGCTGAATCTCGACCCGACGCTGCGCAAAAACATCTCGGTTTCGTATTACGAAGCCGGTCATATGATGTATATCGAAAAAAATTCGCTGCGCAAATTGAAAACCGACGCGGCGAATTTCATTCAAAATTCATTGAAAAATTAATCGTACACGGCAAACAGATGCAAGAAATGGGACGCGGATGAACGCGGATCAAGCGGATTTTCACGGATAAATCTTTTGTGTAAAAATAAAATCCGTGAAAATCCGCGTTTTTTCTGCGTTCATCCGCGTCCCTTTTCCTCTTTTCTTTATGCGCCGTGCCCGGTTTTCCCCGAAATTAAATTGACGGCGTGCGGCAAAACCGGTTTGATGACGTCGAAACATTCGCGCACCGCTTTTGGCGAACCGGGCAAATTTATAATTAAAACGCCGCCGCGAATGCCGCAAACGCCGCGCGACAGCATCGCGAGCGGCGTTTTTTTTAATGTTTCCATTCGCATCGCTTCGGCGATTCCCGGCGCTTCGCGTTCAATTACGGCGCGCGTCGCTTCCGGCGTATTATCGCGTTCAGCAAAACCGGTTCCGCCGGTTGTCACAATTAAATTCACGTCCGCGCGTTCGGCGAGCGCGTAAAGCGTTTGGCGCAGATTTTCAAAATCATCGCTGACGATAATTTTTTCGACGATTTCCGCGCCGATTTCGGCGAGCAATTGCGCCAACGCGTCGCCCGACGTGTCATTTTCAATCGTTCGCGAATCGCTGACTGTCATCACGACCGCTTTGATCTGCACATTTTCCGCCATCTATTTTTTCTTTTTCGCGTCGGATTTAACTTGTTCGGAAGTCTTCGTTTTGGTTTGCCCGACAACGCCGATTTCATGGTTCTCGCGTTTTAACGATTCAACTTTTTTCTTCGTAACCGTTGTGTTTTCGTCAACAATCGCGCGCTTTAATTTGACGCCTTTTTTTATTACCGCGTCGCTAAACACAACGCACTCTTCGATTTCCGCGCCTTCTTCGACGATGACGCCCGCCGCCAAAACCGATTTTTTGACCGCGCCGTAAATTTTCGCTCCCGGCGCGATCAAGCTGTTCTTAATTTCCGCCGATGAAGAAATAAACGCCGGAACGCGCGGCGCGGAATGCGTCAAAATCGTCCAGTCTTTATCGTCAATCGCGATTGTTTCCTTTTCGTCAAGCAAATCCATATTTGCCTGCCAGTAACTTTCAATCGTTCCGACATCGCGCCAATATCCATTGTGCCGATGCTCGAAAACTTTGTGATTTTCGACGAAATGCGGAATCAGCTCATCGCCGTAATCTTTTAATTTTTCGTTTTCGGCAAGCAATTTTTCGAGCGTTGCAAACAAAATTTTCGCGTCGTAAACGAAGATTTCCGTCGTCACAACGTCGCTCTGCGGTTTGTCCGGTTTGTATTTGAAGTCAGTAACGCTGCCGTTTTCGTCGGTTTTGACGACGCCGAAACGCGACGCGGTTTCGCCTTCGGGCAATTCGGTCGTGACCATCGTCAGCGCCGCATTTTTATTCAAATGCGTTTCGATTACGTCGCGAAAATCAATTTTGTAAATGTGATCGGAACTGAGAACAATCAGAATATCGGGATCGAATTTTTTGATTAAATCCTGCTGCCGAATAATCGCGTCGGCGTTTCCTTCGGCGAAACCGCCTTTTTCGTCGGAATCTTCGCGATTTTCAAACGGCGGCAGAATCTGCAAACCGCCGTAAGTGCGGTCCAAATCCCACGGTCTGCCGTTTGATAAATGCTCGTTGAGCGAGTGCAGTTCGTATTGTTCGATGATCCACACGTCGGAAATTCCGCTGTGCAGACAGTTGCTCAGAGCAAAATCAATCAGACGGTAAAATCCGGCGAACGGAACGACCGGTTTCGCGCGATTTTCGGTTAAAAACCCGAGTCGCCCGCCTTGTCCGCCCGCGAGAATCAAAGCGAGAATTTTCTTTTTGTGCATTTTCAAACCCCTTGTTTAACCGGCTGTCGCTTCCAGTTTTTCGATTTCTTCCTGTCGCCGCCGACTGTAAAAAACGCTTAGCACGACGCCGATGATTACTAAAAACATTCCAAACAACGATTCTACGGTTTGCGGCTCGTGAAAGACAAACCAGCCGATTGATAAACCGTAAATCAAACCGGTGTAATTGATGATCGCGACGCTCGCCGCTTTTTCTCTTTGCAGCGCGCTCGTCAGAAAAATTTGTCCGAGCTGCGAAAAAAGTCCGATCAAAAACAAATAAACCCAATCCCAACCGGACGGCATTTGCCAATCGAAAATTGTGAACAACGCGCCGAGCGCCAGACCGACGATTTGAAAGTGCAGCACGACCGTCAGAGGATGTTCGCGCTCGCGCAAACTGCGCACGAGATTGTAGGCGACGCCCGAACAAAAAGCCGAAAAAACTCCGGCGATGAGAAAAAACAGCGAGATGCGCGCATCGAATTGTTCGATGAAAAGCACGCCGACGAATGCGATCAAATAAAACAGCCATTGCAGCGCTTTGACTTTTTCCTTGAGCAGAAAAATCGCGATCACGGTCGTGAAAATCGGCGAGAGATACTGAATCGTCATCGCGGATGCGAGCGGAATATTTTTGAGCGTGAGAAAAAACAAATAAAGCGCTGTCGTGCCGAAAAGTCCGCGCAGAAAAAGCATTTTCCGGTTTGAGCCGCGCCAATCAGCGTTGGCTTTTTTCAATCCGTAAAAACAAAATGCGACGCCGAGCAAACAGCGAAACATCACGATTTCCATCGTCGGCAAATGCGCAACCTGTTTAATGCAAACGTTTGCTAAAGAAAAAGCGAGCGTCGAAATAAACATCGCCCGCACGCCTTCGGTGAAAAATGTTGGTTTCTCGCTCAAGCTTTTATCTTTGAATCGGTTCCGCAGCCGCAATTCGAGCCGCACGAATTTTTCGCCGAAAAAGATTTCGCTTTGCGCCAAATTTGCGCGGCGACATAGACAGCAGCGAGAAAAATGATGACTGAAACTATTAAAATTTGCGTGTTCATTTCATTAAATACAACTTTGGTCGCGGTCTAACCGAAACCAAAAAGTTTTCCGCCCTGATAAGTTAAAAACGCCGCGAAATAAGCCAGCGCGGTCATATAGGCGACCATAAAAAGCGTCCACGACCAGGAATTCGTTTCGCGCCGCACAACGGCAACGGTTGACATACACTGCATCGCGAGCACAAAGAAAACCATTAGAGTAAGCGCCGTCAGCGGCGTCCAAACCGGCGTTCCGTCCGCCCGTTTTTCGGCTTGAATTGCTGAAATCAAAGTTTCCGATTCTTCTGTTTCGTCTTTGCCGACGTTGTAAATAATGCTCAGAGTCGAAACCAGCACTTCGCGCGCCGCAAAACTCGCGATCAGCGCGACACCGATTTTCCAGTCGAAACCGAGCGGTTGAATGACAGGTTCGATAAAATGTCCGAGTTGTCCGGCAAAACTATTTTGCAGCTGCGCCGAATCTTCCGCAACAAGTTCGGTTGCCATCTCACCGTTCGGCGCGCCGCTCGCTTCGCCGGGCGCGCGTTCCGTGACGGACGATTGCTGATTTTTGTTAATTGTCGGCGATGCATTTCGCGGAAAATAAGTTAGTGCCCAGAGAATAATCGAAATCGCCAGAATTACCGTTCCGGCTCGTTTCAAAAAAAGTCCGGCGCGCGTAAACATATTTTGCAAAACCGTGCGCACGTTCGGCAAACGATACGGCGGAAGTTCCATTACAAACGGCGGCGGCGGCGATTTTAGAATTGTTCGCTTCAAAACGAACGCAGCGATAATCGCGACGATTATTCCGAGCGCATACATCGCCAGCATTAAAACCGCGCCGACCGACAAAAATCCGAAAATCGTTTGTCCGGTAAAAAACGCGCCGATCATCAACGTATAAACCGGCAGCCGCGCCGAACAGCTCATAAACGGCGCAATCAAAATCGTCGCCAGCCGATCTTTTGGATTTTCAATCGTCCGCGTCGCCATAATTCCCGGAATCGCGCAGGCGAAACTCGACAAAAGCGGCAAAAACGCTTTGCCGTGCAAACCGACGCGCGACATCAGTTTGTCGAGCAAAAACGCGGCGCGCGCCATATAACCGGAATCTTCAAGAATCGAGAGAAACAAAAATAAAAGCAAAATTTGCGGCAGAAAAACCAGCACGCCGCCGACTCCGGCGATAATTCCATCAACGATTAAATCGTTGAGAATTCCGGCGGGCAAACTCGTTCTGACAAAATCGCCGAGCGCGCCGAAGCCTTGATCGAGCAAATCCATCGGCACGTTCGCCCACGAAAAAATCGTCTGAAAAACGAGCAGAAGAATCGCAACCAGAATAATTAAACCGAAAAATTTGTGCGTCAGAATACCGTCAATTTTGTCGGAGACGTTGCGCTCGGAAGTATGTTTGTGCTCGACGGATTCCTGGTAAACATCGGAAATAAAATTGTAACGCGCAAAGATTTTTTTATTCGCCGCCGCGTTTTCCGACAAACTGAGATGAATCTCCTCGCCTTCCTCGTTAAAATCAGCGTCGGCAAGCCACGGCAATACGGGTGTTTTTTTCTCGCGCGCGGCTTTAACGACTGCGGCGGACAATTCGTTAATTCCCTGTTTCTGTTTAGCGATTACCGGAACGACCGGAATTTGCAGAAGCTCGGAAAGTTTTTTGCTGTTGACTGCCAAACTTTGTTTTTCGGCGGCGTCAAACATGGTCAGCGCGATGACGACCGGAATATTATATTCGAGAATTTGCGTGACGAGGTAGAGATTTCTCTCAAGATTGGTTGCATCAACGGCGGCGACGACGACATCGGGTTTCGGCAGATCGAAAACTTTTCCCGTCAGCACCTCGCTCGCGATTTGTTCATCGAGCGACGTGACATCGAGGCTGTACAAACCCGGCAAATCAATCAGCCGCGCGGCTGTATCATCGAGTTTCCAGATTCCTTCTTTCCGCTCGACCGTGACGCCCGGATAATTGGCGACTTTTTGTTTAAGTCCGGTTAAAACATTGAAAAGAGTAGTCTTACCGGCGTTCGGATTGCCGGCTAAAGCAACGATTATTTGTTTTTTTTCGGCATTTTCGTCGGCGCGCTTGTTTTCTTTAACGGCGACGGCAACTTCGTTTGATGTTTCCGCGTTTTTCAAAACAGTTTTCATTAGCTTACTTCGATAGTCCGGGCTTCACTTTTGCGCATCGCCAGACTGTAGCCGCGCACGCGAATCTGAATCGGATCGCCGAACGGTGCGGTTTTTACAATTTTCACCGAGACGCCCGGAATCACGCCCATTTCCATCAATCGCCGGGAAACCGCCGATGTTCCGGTTACGCGAATCACTTTTGCTTCCGCGCCGACTGCAAGTTCAGCTAATGTCGTCATATTTTTTGATTCAACCTTTTTTACTTCTTAATTTTTAAGATTTATCTGTAAAAAGTTTAACTCAGTTGAAATCAACTTTCAATTTCATCTGATAAAAACAAATAGTTCTCTTACGAAACTGTGCGGTCAAATTAAATTTCTAGCGTGGCGGAATTTTTGACTCGGCGATTAAGTCTGCTTGAAAACTGCCGATCGTGAGGCGCAATGGCGTGCGTTTGTCGTCGTTGCTCAGCCACAAACGCAAACCGAGCGCGTCGAGCTGCGGATTTCCCGTATTGACTGAAATTTGCTGGGCGGAAACTTTTTCGCCGCGCAGATTGAGAATGTCGCCGGTTGACGGTCGCAGCGTAAAAACATACGGCTGTTTATCCCAAAAAACCGAGACGCGCGTGTCGTTCACCGGATTACTCGGATCTTTGCTCGGCTTCAAGTTAAAAGATCGAATCGCATAAATTAGCGACAAAAGGCTGTGCGTTCCGACGGGAACATCAATTTTGTTGACGCCGTTTAGGAATGCCGCACCGCTTCTTTGATCAAAACGAACAGCTTGATTGAGCGTGTTGAGCGCGCCGTTGAATTTCAATTCGATTTGCTGCGGAGCAAGCGTGTCCGGATTGATATTCGCTTTTATTCCATCGTTTAACGCGAACGGACGATTGCCGGACGGAACATTTGTGACGACCGCATCAATCAACAGACTGTCCTGACCGTTTATCTTTTTGCGCTCTTTCGCTTGAAGACGAACTGTGCCGATGTTTTGTCCGGCAGAAGTAAATTGATAATCGAGAGTTTCGCCGAGCACGAACGGCAGTTCGCTGAGCAGCGGTTGATTTTCAATGTACGGCGTCGGCGTCACAATCGGCGCCGGAGTCGCCGTCGGTCGCAGCGGAGTTTGAATGACAATCGGCGTCGGCGTTACGACCGCGCCGCCGTCAAGATTTTGAATGCTGGCGAGCGTCGCGCGAAATTCTCCTTTGGCTGTTTTAAATCGAAACAACACCGGAATTTTCTGATCATCAGCGCTGAAATTAATCCGCGCGTCGGTCAAACCTTTTTCCGTTAAATACTCGCTTTGCACCGTCGAAGCAATCGTGTCAAATTCTCCAACGTCGGTTCTAATTTTTTCGCTGACGCCGCTTTGCAAATTGACGCTGTAAATTTTTTCGTTTTCCTGCATCGCAAACGTCCCGTTTCCGCCCGTATTGCGCGCTTGGTAAATAAGTGTCAATAAATCGTAATTAACCGTCGGCGCAAGCAAATAGTTGTTGATTGTTTCATTCGGCAGTACCGAACCGTTTTCGGTTTTTCGCACGTAGAGCGGCAAGCCGGATTCGCTCGCGGCAAACGTTGTGCGCGCCTGATCGAGAAAATAAAACGCCGCGCTGACCAAATCGTTCGTTTTGATTTTTGAACTAAGTTCAACGGCATCGCGATCAGCGAGTTTTCCGCGCGACACAACGTAGATTTCCGCATAACCGGCGTTTTTGAATTTGTCGAGAGAAACGTTGTAGGTCAGACGCTCGCCGACGCGAAAAGCGCTCGGCGCAGCGGTTGGAACTGTAATCGTATTTTGCGCGGAAACTCCGTCAAACAATACAAGAAAGCCCGCAATAATTGTCAATGCGAAAAATAAACCGAAAATCTGCCGGAATACCGTCAAATGATTTTTGCGGTATGTTTTGTAATTTTTGCTGTTTTCCATCGAATCAAGTTCCGACTGTTCGGTTTTACATTTCTCCCAATACTTTTTTTACTGCCGTTAATCTGTCTTTCGCCTGCAAAATCGGACGTCCGACGACTAAAAAATCGGCGCCGCTCGCGACCGCCTGCTTCGGTGTCATTACACGCTTCTGATCGTCGTTCGTTGCAAATTCTGGTCGAATTCCCGGAGTGACGATCAAAAAATCCGTTTTTTCAATTTCTCGCCGAATCAGCGGCGTTTCTTGCGGCGATGCGACAACGCCGTCCATTCCGTATTTTGCCGCGAGCCGCGCTAAATTGACAACTTGCTCGCCGACCGCGCGTTCGACGCCGATTTCGCGCAGAGTTTCTTCGTCGGAACTCGTCAAAACCGTCACGGCGATTATTTTCGGTTTCGCCAGATTTTCTTTTTCGCAAAATTCGCTGACCGCTTCCGCCGTTCGCTGCATCATTTCGCCGCCGCCGCTCGCGTGAACATTGAACATCCACACGCCTAATCTGGCGACTTCAACAGAAGCGCGCGCGACCGTGTTCGGAATATCATGAAACTTTACGTCGAGAAAAACTCTGAAGCCTTTTTCTGCCGTTTCCCGCACAAAAGATGCACCGGCGGAAGTAAAAAGTTGCAATCCGATTTTGAACGCGCCGACTTCCGCGCCGATTTCATCAACGATATTTCTCGCTTCCGTCGCTGTTTCGACATCGAGCGCGACGATCAATTTTTCTTTCGGTTCAACCGATTTTCGTTCGGTTTTTGATGCTTCCGTCATTTTATTAAAGTAGCGATAAAGTCAGCGGGAAAATTAGACATTCATTTCAAATTTTTCCGCTTCCGCTCAATTTGTAAAGCCGCGATTATCAACAAAATCCGAATTCGCTTTTTCAACTGATCGCTTCATAAATCATTTTACGCATAAATTTCAGCACGCGAAGCGCGCCGCCGGATAAAATTCGCGCGTTTTTTTTCTCAAAATGCAGAAACGGCAATGCTTTTTCCGCATTCCAGATTGTTTTTCCGCTGGTAAACTCCCAATTTTGAGCGCCGTTTTCCCGGCATTCAGCCGCCGCCGCCAACGATTCTTCGGCTTTCGTTTCATCGTTCTTCAAACGGTAAATTACGCTCTGCATAAAATACGCGTCGGAAAATCGGTGATCCAATTCAATCGCTTTTTGCAGGTTAGCAAGCGCGGCATTGTGCTGCCGCAGACAAAAATACGCGCAGCCGATTAAATACTGCGTTTCGGCAAACTCATTTTCGCCCGACGATTTTTTGAAAGCGGCAATCGCTTCCGACCAATTGTTTTCAAACGCGGCGAGCATTCCCCAAATTAAGTTTGCCGCCGCTTCGGTTTTGCGGTTTTCCGCGACCGCGCTCAAAAGCCGCTTCGCTTTTTCAACTTCGGCAAAATCGGCGTAAATCGCGCCGAGCAAAAGCATCGCTTTTTCGTTGGTCGGTGCGAAAAGATAAATTTTTTCGAGATATTTCTGCGCTTCCGCATATTTGTCGGCGCGAAACAGATTTTCGGCGATAAATAAATGCAGCGCAACGTTTTGCGGCGACAGCAGCGCTGCTCGTTCGAGCATTTGAAAAGCCTGTTTTTCTTCGTTTTCAACCAGAAAATCAATTCCCTTTTCGACCAGATGCGTAAAAAGTTCGCTGTTTTGATTGCCGTCTTGCTCGATAATCTCGCTGAGAATTTTTTTCCGTTTCGCGTCTTTTCCCAATCTCGCTTTCGCCGGATTCGCTTTGTTTAATTCGCTTATTTCGCTGAGCGCGGCGGCGAGTTCGGGATTGACCCTCTTGGCGATTTCGAGAAACGCGCGATACGAATTCTGGTGTTTGGAAAAATGCTCAAAGCCGTTTTGAATAAGAAAAAAAGCCGATTCCAGCCGCTCGCTCAATTGCGCCACGCGCAGCTCTAAAATCGAAATTCTTTCGAGCAGATGATCTTCGTAAAAAGTCGGCACGTGATTGGTGTCATACTGCAATGAATTCGGAAACACGACGAGCAGCAGGCGCGTGCCGCATTCCTGACAAAACGTTTCTTTTAAGCTGTTTGCGCTGCGGCAATTCTGACAGTAAATGACGGTCGTATTCACTTGAGTAAATTCCGAAATCAAACGGTTTAAGGGTTTCCGGCAACAAATTTAGTAATTTTCGACGCTGACAAATTCAATCTAAATCGAGCGGATTTTTGAAAGGCAAATCCTTTGTCGTGTCAGCGCGTTTCAATGCTTCCTGAAACTTTTCTTCGAGCAATCGTTCGCGATCTTTTTGCGAAGACATTTCCTGCGCGAAAAGCTGTTCGCGCAATTCTTTCTGTTTGCCGAGCTCGCTCTTTAAATCTTCAAACGAGCCGAGGCTTTTCGCTTTCTCTTCATGTCCGAGCAGCGCGCCGGTTTGCGCGTCAATCGTCAAAACCGCTTCGCAGCACGGGCAAATTACGTTTATTTTTTCCATAACCGTTCACATTATAACGCACATTAACAAAATATTTTTCGCATTTTACACGTTTTTTCGCCGCCGTTCGACTTTGCTGGACGCTCGCAGAATTAAGCGCGGCGTTTTAATTTTTCGAGTAAATTTTTCTTAACGATTTCCCATTCTGAGTCAATGATACTGAAATAAACCGTGTCGCGCAGCCGTCCCGCATCGGTGATTAAATGCTGCCGCAAAATGCCTTCCTCTTTGGCGCCGATGCGCCGAATGGCGTTTTTTGATTGCTCGTTCAGTACGTCGGTTTTCAATTCAACGCGCACGCACTTCCACACTTCAAAAGCGTGACGCAGCATCAAAAATTTGGCTTCCGTGTTGATCGCCGTGCGCTGCCACTGCGGATTAATCCACGTCCAGCCGATTTCGACGCGCCGATTGTGCCGATCAATATTGCCGAATCTGGTCGCGCCGACAATGCGGTTTGATTTCTTTTCAACGGTGACAAACGGCAGCGCGACGCCTTTTTTTGCGTCTTCGAGCGCATTTTCAATGTAGCGGCGCAAATCGTCTGCATCGTTGACCTGATTCGATGTCCATTGCCAGATTTCATTTTCAAAAGCGACCTGCGCGAGTTCTGCGAAATGTTCGCTGGTCAGCGGTTTCAGCGCAATTTCTGATCCTTCCAAAGTTATCTGTTCGATTTTCATCATTTTTCTCGCCGCAAGTTTTCGCTCAAATTTTTGCCGTCCTTGTTCTAAAACAGCAGAAATATAATACGTTCTAACTTAAAAAAGAAAGCGGCGCGAAACTATACAATTTCACACCGCTTCTTAATGATTGTTGCTTTTCAGCAAATTAAATGTCGTAATACATCGAAAATTCCATCGGATGCGGACGCAGGCGCAGCGGCGTGATTTCTTTTTCGCGTTTGTAGCTGATCCAGCGTTCGATCATTTCTTTCGAGAAGACATCGCCTTTCAGCAAAAATTCGTGATCGTTTTCGAGCGCCGTCAAAGCCTCGTCGAGCGTTCCGGGCAGCGACGGAACATTTGCTAATTCTTCGGGCGGCAAATCGTAAATGTCCTTGTCGAGCGGCTCGCCCGGATCAATGCGGTTCTGCACGCCGTCGAGTCCAGCCATCAACAAAGCCGCAAAAGTGATGTACGGATTGCACGACGGATCGGGCGGACGAAATTCGAGCCGTTTGGCTTTCGGCGACTGCGAGAACATCGGAATTCGCACGGCTGCCGAACGATTTCGCGCCGAATACGCGAGATTCACGGGCGCTTCAAAACCGGGCACGAGACGTTTGTAGCTGTTTGTCGTCGGCGCGGCGAGCGCGACGAGCGCGGGCGCGTGTTTGAGCAAACCGCCGATGTAATGCTTCGCCGTTTCGGAAAGTCCGGCGTATTGATCGCCGGCGAAAAGCGGATTGCCCTCTTTCCACAGCGATTGGTGAACGTGCATTCCCGAACCGTTATCGCCGTAGAGCGGTTTCGGCATAAACGTCGCCGTTTTGCCGTGCGCGTAAGCCGTATTTTTGACGATGTATTTGAACATCATCAAATTGTCAGCCGTGTGCAGCAAATTGGAAAACTTAAAATCAATCTCGCATTGTCCGGCGGTGGCGACTTCGTGATGATGACATTCGACGTGGATGCCGACTTCCGCCAAAATCAATGAAATCGCGTTGCGCAAATCAATCAGCGTGTCCATCGGCGCGACCGGAACGTAACCTTCTTTCGGGCGAATATGATAACCGAAATTCGGCGCCATTTCCGTTCCCTTGCGGCTGGTATTCCAGTGTCCTTCTTCAGAATTGACGCTGAAACCGGCTGACTGCTGATCGTTGTGGTAGGAAACTTCGTCAAAAACAAAAAATTCAGCTTCCGGTCCGACGAAAATCGTGTCGGCGATGCCGGTAAATTTCAGGTAGCTTTCGGCGCGAATGGCGACCGAGCGCGGATCGAGCCCGTAACCCTCTTTGGTAATCGGGTCAACGACGTTCGCAATCAAACAAATCGTCGTTTCCTCGGCAAACGGATCAACCCAAAAACGACCCGGATCGGGAACGAGCAGCATATCCGATTCGTTAATCGCCGCCCAACCGCGTAGCGAAGAAGCGTCGAAACCGAATCCTTCCTCAAAACTGTCTTCGTTTAACTGTTCAATCGGATACGTCAGATGATGCCACGAACCGATCAAATCCGTAAAACGAATGGAAACAAACCGCGCGCTTTGATCAGCCGCATAGTTCAAAACATTTTTTGCGTTCATTAAATCTCCTAAAAATGGCTTTGTGAAAAGTTTTTTGAAAGTTTGCGAATCTTTTCACGCGCAAATTTCAGTGAGATTCTACACCAGGCGCGGGCAAGTTTAAAATCGAATTTTTAATTTTTTGCGCCGTATTATCGGCGATTTAAGCCAGATTTATGGATTGATAACTTCTGCTTTTTCACTGTTGGCAAAACCGACTGATTTTCCTTGTTTATCAACCAGGTGAACTTTGACGAAACCTTTGTCGGCACCGAACTGCAGTATTTTTTTAAGCAGCTCCTCTCTCTTTTCATTGGTCAGCGCATCCCAAGTCGGAAGCGTGACGCCGTAAAACGTATCGCCGCTGATGCGCGCGGTCTGCAAATGTTCCTTGAGCGAAGAATTATCCAGATTCACTCGTTTAACGTTCGTGTTGGCTGCCGGAACCGCCGCCATATTAACCCAGTAATAAACGCCGCCGCTTAATAAAACAACAATCACGGTCGCAGCCAAAAGCCATTTATTGACGGCGAAAAGCGAACTTGATTTTTTCGAGCGCTCCGTATTTTGCGGTATAGAAATTTTCGTTTCGCTCAGCGCGCCGCCGCTTTGCGCTTTTGCGACGGAAAACTCCATCGGCGGACTTTGTTTTTTAATCGGTGCCGGAGTTTGTGTTTTTTCTTTCAGCAAATCAATTAACTGAAAAGTTTTGCTCGTCGCGTCGGAAATCGTCTGATCGTGCAGAAATCCGTATTTTTCCTGCAAATCATCAACGCTTGATTTTTCCCGCTCGCTGGCGATTAATTCAATATATTTGTTGCCGATGCGCACGTTGCATTCGATGGCGGTCGCCGTCACGAGCGGCGCGTAAAATAATTCGTTAGCCGATTCTTTGAAAAGCCGCAAACGATTGAAAAAATCGTTTTTCACCAATTCATCAAAATCGCTGGCGCTTTCCGCTTCCGTCATAAAATCTTCAAACTTAATCGCCGCAAGAACGATGTTTGAGTCGTCGCTGTCGGTTGAATAAAGCGGAATGCTCGACCAATCGGCGTATAAATCCTTCAAATGATCAATCAATTCGTCGCGCTCAAAAACCAGAACTCTTTTTTCCTCACCGGCTTCTTTGGTGAAAAGCCTGGTGACAATCAAATCAAATTTACTTCTGACCGATTCGGAAAACGGCAGATTGCGGTAAAATCGCGCGAGCGCAATCAATGCCTGCGAGCTGAGCGCCGGTTTGGTCGTTTCGCAGTAACGGCGCAGATGCGCGACCGAAACTCTTTTGTCGCGATGCGAAAGCGCTGAACACCAGGTTTCGGTTTCCTGCATCAACTGAAATTCCGCCTGCGCGTGTTCCGAAGATTTCACGTCTCCGGTAATGCTCAAAAAATCGTGCAGCGCTTTTTTCACCGAAATGTCGTTATACAATTTCGGCATCGTTTTCATTTGCTCGCGTTCGATGCCGGACAAAACGTGCTCAACCATCTGCAAGCCCGAAACTTCTTCCATCGCGCGCTTGCGGTAAAAATCTTTTTCATCAACCGCGACTTTGCTTTCTTTCTGCAAATTGAGCGGAACAGTTTCCGCTGCCGAAACATTTTCTACGCTTTGTTTGGCGGAATTCTTTTCCATTCGCTGAAAGTTTTCAGCCGGAGCAAAACCGGTTTCGAGATTGTTAAAATCATTGTTCACCATTTGAAAGCTCTCAGCGGAGGCGACGGCGGCAGATTCGGATTTGTGATCAAAATCGCGCGCCTTGACCGGCGGAACAACACGATCACTCGAGAATTTCGCTTTATTGAGAATCGCTCCCAAATATTCATCGTCGGTATCAGCTTTTTTCACTTCAATAACCGTTCGTTCAATGAGATTTTCCTCTTTTAGCGCATCAACCAAATCTTCAAAAACATTCATCTGCTCACCCCTTCAAATTTTTACTGCTGCCATTGACTCAAAATTGTTGTCGCTACTCGGTTATCAACGTAATGACGCTGTCCTGTTTCAGTCTAAGAATATACGGCGGCTCATCTCTGATGCCGGGTCGCGATGCGATGATTTCGTATTCGTCCTTTAAATCTGCGGGTGATGGATTCGGGTTGGGACTCATCGTGTAGGTAAAAACGCTTCTTTTCAGAGTATTTCCCTGAATAGTACCGAGACGAATTTCTTGATCCGAAAGCAATTCACTGAGCGTTGCATATCTATTATTTCGCGTGTAATAACTGGTTTGCAAAGTTGATAGTGCGCGCATTGTCGAATAGGCGCTTCCATCTTCAGCAACTGTTTTCGCTCTCATCAATGAAGGAACTGCGATGGCGGCGATCACTCCGATAATAACGACGACCAGAAGCAATTCAATTAAGGAAAATCCGCTCTGTTTATTTTTCATTTTTAACACCTCGAACTATCTTTCAATATTACTAATGACAAAATTTGTCACCGTTTTTTTGACAACAAACGGCATTTTTTACGATGAATCTTTGGAACAATGGCTGGAATACTGTTGATTTTGAACGCCCTCTGAAATTAAAAGGCTTTTCTAACGAAGCGGTGAGCAATGTTTGTGCCACAGATAAATTTCGTTTGGTAACAGCGACGAAAAATGTTCGCGGAAAATAGTTGTTGTTCTGCTTTTTGTTTTTTGTTAGATTTCTATTAAGCTATAAATTTTTACTATTGATTACAGATTTTCCGATTTTGACGGAACGGAGCAACGCAAATTGAGCGCAGTTACTGAACAGACTTTAGAAACCTACGGCATCGAAAATTGGGGCGCAGATTATTTCGGAATCAACCGCAAAGGACATTTAATCGTCCGCGCGCCCGAAAATGAAAATCTTACCGCCGACGTTAAAGAGATTATTGACGACCTGAGCAAACGCGGCATCAACACGCCAATTCTGCTGCGTTTCCCGCAGCTTCTCTTCGGACAAATCCGCAAACTTCAATCGGCTTTCAACAAAGCTATTCGCGAATTTGATTATAACGGCAAGCATTTGTGCGTTTACCCGATGAAGGTCAACCAGAATCGCGCCGTGATCGAAGAATATCTGCGCGAAGGTTCGCGTTACAATTTCGGGCTCGAAGCCGGTTCCAAAGCCGAGCTTTATGCGGCGGTCGGACTCGAACAATCGGCAGACAGTTTACTGGTGCTCAACGGTTTTAAAGATCGCGATTTCGTCGAACTCGCATTCGCATCGGCTCAATCGGGCAAAAACGTCGTCATCGTCATCGAAAAACTTTCCGAACTCGAACACACCATCAAACTCGCTGAAGAAATTACGACGGAAAATCCGGATGCGCGACTGCCGATGGTCGGCGTGCGCGTCAAATTGTATTCAAAAGGTTCAGGAAAATGGGAAAAATCCGGCGGCGAAGCGGCGAAATTCGGTTTGACGACGACGGAAATTCTTGAAGTCATCCGGCGGCTTCAGGAATCGGGTCGAATTGAAATGCTCAAACTGCTGCATTTTCACATCGGTTCGCAATTGACCGACATCAAACGCATTAAAAATGCGATGAAAGAAGCGGCGCGCACTTATTCCAAAATTCGGCAGATGGGAATTGCCATTGAATATCTCGATGTCGGCGGCGGGATGGCGGTTGATTACGACGGTTCGAAAACCTCTTTTGAAAGTTCGGCGAACTACAATGCGCAGGAATTTGCCAACGACGTTATTTACGTCATCAAAAACGTCTGCGACGACGAAAACGTGCCGCATCCGACAATTATTCAGGAATCCGGTCGCTATCTGTCGGCGTATCACGCAGTTTTAGTGACCAATATTCAGGACGAAATCGAAACGGTCGTTGAAGATATCGCCGATCCGATCAAGATTAATGTTGACGATCCGCAGGTTGTGCGCGAACTTTTCGATTTGCGCGAAACGATTACCGGAAAAAATTATCGCGAGTATTATCACGACGCGCTCGAAAATCGCGAAGAACTTTTCACGATGTTCAATCTCGGCTTGATTTCGCTTGAAGACAAAGGAAAAGGCGAAGTTCTTTTCTGGGATGTGTGCGAAAAAGCCGACCATTTTGCGCAGCAGAAAAAATACGTTTCGGAAGAATTTGACGATTTGCGGCGTTTGATGTGCGCAAAATACCTGGCGAATTTTTCCGTTTTTCGTTCGATTCCCGACAATTGGGCGCTCGAACAGCTTTTCCCGATTATTCCCATTCACAAACTCAATAAAAAGCCGACCGAATACGCCACTCTTTGCGACGTAACGTGCGATTCTGACGGCATCGTGGACAAATTCGTTGATTTGCACGATGTCAAACCAGTGCTCGAACTGCATAAATTAAATAAAAACGAACCATATTATTTGGCGATGATGCTCGTCGGCGCGTATCAGGAAGTGATGGGCAACAATCACAATCTGTTCGGCGTGCCGCACGAAGCGCATATTCACATCGGCGAAGACGGGCATATTATTAAAAAAGTCATCTACGGCGACACGCTCGGCGACGCGGTGAAAAGCGCGCGCTTCGATGCCGTTCAGCTGCACGATCAATTTCGGCGTACGGTAATGAAACGCATTAAAGACGGCAAACTTTCGACGAAGGAAGGCAATCAGCTGATCGAGTTTTATGAAAATCAGGTTGAGAGTTACACGTATCTTTCGCCAAATAACGGATCGCCGAAAGAATAAAGATATTTACAATTATTTACAGTTTTTTTCAGTTTTTTTACAAAAAATTATTATACAATTTTGTTACACGGAGAAATTATGGTAGCTCAAAAAAAGACAAAAGCTTCAAAGTTCTTAACTGTTCCGACAAGACCTATTCCAGTTGACCGCGACCGTTCAGTCGCCGGACTTTTGGAAAAAATGGAAGGCGCAGGCTTTGGCGCGAAACAATTAGCAGAATCGCACCGCATCTGGCTCGATATGCTCGATGATAACTCGACGATTTACTTGTGCGGTTCGGGAAACCTGATTCCTTCGGGAATGCGCCGGTTGCTCTCTTACGTCATCAAAAACCGATTCGTTGACGTGTTGGTAATGTCGGGAAGCGTTTTGTTTCACGATATTCACGAGACTCTGGGACGCAATCATTATCAAGCGCATCCGAGTATGAGCGACGAAGAATTAGAAACTTCGGAAGTCGCGCGTATCGGCGATATGCTCGCTAACGTGGACGAATATCGCGAAGCCGATGAATGGATCGGCAGCGTGATTAACCAACTCGAAATGACGCGTCCGTATTCGGTGCGCGAATTTTTGCATTTGCTCGGTCGCGAACTCGCGGAAATCGCCCACGAAGACGGAATTTTGACCGCCGCTTTCAAATCGCGCGTGCCGGTTTTCTGCCCGAATATTCTGGAAACCGAACTTTCGGTCGGCATTGCGCGCAGTCGTTTTGAAAAGAAAACTTCTTTTACTTTCGACATCACGCAGGACACGATGGAAATGATGCAAATCGCGCAGCGCACGCGCAATTCCGGCATCATCACGCTCGGCAGCGTGTGCAGTCAAAGTATGGTCAACATGGCGGAAATTTCGTCATATATCACGCGCACCAATCCGCGCGGACATAAATACGCCGTTTCGATCACGACCGATTCCGTGCCGCTCGACATCAGAACGCCGTCGTTTTCCGGCAATCACACCGAAGTTTTCGGTAAACTGTTAAAAGGCGCGACGACCGCTTATGTGCAGTCGGATCCGTCAATTGCGCTGCCGATGCTGATTACGGCGCTGTCGCAAACCGCCGCCAAATTTATGAAAGGACGCAAACGTCCGAGTTTCAGTTTTCAAGGCAGAGATTTAGGAATTGACGTTCCTTAAATAATTCAAGATATTAAAATTCAAGGTTTAAGATTTTCAATTCAAAAAAGGTTTCGTCCGGCATTGAATTGTTTGATTTTGAATCTTGAATTTTGAACTTTAAATCTAAATTTTTTTAATATTATGAGCGAGTCAGCCAATTTGCCGATGAATTTCGGCGGCATCGAAGAAGAAAATTATTCCGGTCTCGAACCGGCGCGCGTGTTAATTTTCCCTGTTTCCTATGAAGGAACGGTTTCATACGGAGCCGGAACCGGCGCGGGTGCGATGGCGATTGTCGAAGCGTCGCGCAATATGGAATTGTACGACGAGGAAACCGACGCCGAAGTTTACAAAGTCGGCATTCACACGCTCGAAGAATTCGCCGCGCGGGAAACGCCGGAAGCGATGATGAACGAACTGTACGAACAAACAAAAGAGATTTTAAAGAATGAAAAATTCGTTTGTATGCTCGGCGGCGAACATTCGGTCAGCGCGCCGGTCATCAGAGCGCACGCCGAAAAGTTTCATAATTTGAGCGTTTTGCAGATAGACGCGCACGCCGACTTGCGCGACGAATATGACGGAACGCCGCATTCGCACGCTTCGATTATGGCGCGCACCGTCAAAGATTTGCGGCTTCCGTCGGTGCAAGTCGGGATTCGTTCGATTTCGGCTGACGAAGCGCGCGCGGTTGCCGAAGGAGATTTGCCGACCAAAATTTTTTGGGCGAAAGATGTCGTCGGACGTACCGATTGGATTGATTCCGCAATTGACGGATTGACGGAAAACGTTTACTTAACGATTGATATTGACGGGCTTGATCCGAGTTTGGTTCCAACAACCGGAACGCCGGAACCGGGCGGTTTGGGCTGGTATGAAACTTTAACGCTGATTCGCAAATTAGCCGCGAAAAAACGCATCGTCGGAATGGATTTGGTCGAATTCGCCAAAACCGACAATTCCGATGCGCCCGCTTTTTTGTGCGCGAAACTCGTTTACAAAACGCTGGCGTATATTTTTCAGAATGAGACGCCGAAGGTAATGAAAATCAAATAAATTGGAAAACAAAAAGCGGCGCGAATCGAGGTTTTATTTGCGCCGTCCGAAAGATTTAACTTTTCGAGAACTTGTCGGAAAAATATAGCGTAGTAATTGTTTGCTTTTCAAATTAACAAATATTTAGAGTAAAATTTTTCGTGTCATATTTGGAGAAATTTTAGTGATGTCAAAAAATTTATTGAGTCTCGTCATCGTTTTGTCTATTGCGGCTTTTTCCGGCTGCCGCACCAATCTTTTGAACGGGGAAAGTTCTTCGACCGCAGCACCGGCACAAACGCAACCGTCCGCACCGCCTGCGCCGCTGGTTGTTGACGGCGTGCGGGCGTCTTACGCCGATGTCGTCGAACGAACTTCGCCGGCGGTTGTGCGCATCGAATCGCAAATCAGGCAAAACGCGCCGCAGCAACAGCAGTTTCCGTTCGGCGACGATTTCTTTCGTCAATTCGGCGCGCCGCGTCAGAATCAACAGCAGTCGCCGACCGAACGCGGACTCGGATCGGGCGTAATCGTCAGCGCCGACGGAACGATTTTAACCAACGCTCACGTTATTGACGGCGCGGAAAAAATCACCGTGCAGATGAACGACAATAAAACTTACGAAGCCAAATTAGTCGGCATTGATAAACCGAGCGATTTAGCCGTTATCAAAATCGAAAATCAAAATCTTCCCTTCTTAAACTTGGGAAATTCCGATAACGTGCGCGTCGGCGACATCGTTCTTGCCATCGGCAACCCGCTCGGCATCGGTCAATCGGTAACGCAGGGAATAATTTCGGCGAAAGGTCGGCGAACCGGTTTGAGCGACGGCAGTTTTGAAGATTTTCTGCAAACCGATGCGGCGATCAATCGCGGCAATTCAGGCGGCGCGCTCGTTAATCTGACGGGCGAGCTAATCGGCATCAATTCGCAAATCCTTTCGACTTCCGGCGGCAGTATCGGCATCGGTTTTTCAATTCCGTCAAACATGGCGAAATCGGTTTTGGATCAGTTGGTGCAGAACGGTCGTGTGCGGCGCGGACTGCTCGGCGTCGGAATTCAAAACATTACGCCGGAAACTGCGCAGGCGCTTGAACTAAGCGAATCGGTCGGAGTTTTGGTGAACAGCGTGAAAGCAGGAAGCGCCGCCGACAAAGCCGGAGTCAAACGCGGCGATATTATCGTGGCGATTAACGGCGAGAAAATCGAAGACAGTAACGTTTTGCGCAATAAAGTCGCCGGAACCGCGCCGGGCGAACCGTTAAAACTGACGGTCGCGCGCGGCGGCAGTCAAGTCGAATTAACGGCGACACTCGACGAGTTTAATACTGAAAATTCAGCAAACAGTCAAAACGGTCAAACGCCGCGCGACGAGAATTCGGGCACGCAAAATCAATCAAACGGCAGACTCGGATTAAGTTTGCAGCCGATTACGCCGCAAATTGCCGCTCAGCTAAATCTGCCCGCCGATACCGAAGGATTAGTCGTAACCGATGTCAGTCCGAACGGCGCGGCAGCCGAAAAAGGCATCGTGCGCGGCGATCTGATTCTTGAAGTTAACCGTCAGGCAGTAAAAACGTCGGACGAGGTTCAAGCGGCGCTTGAAAATTCAGGCAGCAAACCGATTTTGTTGTTAATTTCGCGCAACGGACAGACGATTTACTTAACAATTGCGCCGAAATAATGAATCATTAAAAACATATGTATCCAGCCGAAGTCGAAAGCAATTTCAACTTCGGCTTTATTTTTTTGTGTTGCTCAACCGTTTGTGTTAAAACTCCAGTATGTGGAACAAAATTTATCTCATCGCGCTGGCGGTTTTATCTCTGCCGATGCTTTTTCTGACTTATTATTCGTACAGTTGGCTGCAAAGCATCGCCGCACCGCAATCGGTCGTCGCCAATTACGGTTATTATTCGAGCATCGGATGGACTTATCTATGGATTTCGACTTTAATTTTGCTGATTCTCGCTAATGTTCTTTTATGGAAAATAAACAAAGCGTGGGCATTGTGGGCGACGTTTTTTTATTTCGCGATTTTTGTTGTCGTTCGCTATTTTCTGCTCGAAACCAAGTATTATTCTTATGTCAGCGATAATTTTCCAGCGCAGTCAGCCCTTCCGGTCGGGGTTTTTATCGCCGTAATTTTGTGCGCGGTCGGCGCGATCATCGTTTATTTCGATCAGTTTTTAGTTCGGCGTCTGCGTTACAAAATGATTCCGCAAATTGATTCGCCCGCCGTGATTAACAATTCGCTAAACGATATCGAAAATAATCGCGAGCGACTCTAAATTATTTGTTTTCATCAACAAAAAAGGCATCTGAATTTGTTAAATTCAGATGCCTTTTTTGCGATTAGAAATCGGGACGGCGAGATTTGAACTCACGACCTCTCGCACCCCAAGCGAACGCGCTACCAGACTGCGCTACGTCCCGAAAAGACGAAATTCAAGAGTAAGTTTCCGCGCCGGTTTTGTCAAATTGTTAGTATTTGCGCAAGTGTCTTTCGGCTTCCGAAGTCTGCGTGGTTTTCAGCATTTCGCGCAATTCCAAAAGTTGTGAAGCAAGCGATTTTAATGCTTCCTGTCGATCTTCGTCCAGCGCTACAACTTCTTCAAATTGCGCCGCCGGCTGATCGAAAACTTCTTCCGTAATTTCCTCTTCAAAATCTTCCAGCTCAAATTCTTCTTCGATGGGTTTCGGCGCTTCAACCGGCTTTAAATATTCGCGAGTTTTCGGTTCCGAATGAACTATTTTCAGCCGATTTGTTTCGCGAAGCTCGACCTGCAATTTCTTTTTTGCGCCCGCAATCGTATAAAGATCGTCATACAGCAATTCCTTGATACGCAAAGCACTTTCAACGTCGCGCCGACGATAGCTTCTTTGCCCGGAACGATTTTTCTGCGGCGAAAGCATCGGGAATTCGGTTTCCCAATAGCGCAGAACGTGCGCCTGCACATCAACGATGTCGCAGACTTCACCTATTTTGAAGAAAATTTTCTCCGGTATGGAAATCGCAGCTTGTCCCATTCAATCCTCGTTTTATGTTAAAGTTTTTTGTAAATTCCGCCGTCGTTATTGTAAGTATATAAGAGATTTGTGTCAACGTTTTTATGCAGAGCGAATTTGAATTCATTAATCGGTTAAAAATTAATTCTCAAAAAATCCGGAGGACACGCGCGCGCGTCGGCATCGGCGACGACTGCGCCGTTCTACCGAAAAATTCTAGAAATGATTTGGTAATCACAACGGATTTGCTTGTCGAAGATGTTGATTTTAAACTCGATTGGTCGAAACCGGAATTTATCGGTCATAAAGCGCTTGCCGTTTCTCTTTCCGACGTTGCCGCGATGGGCGCAACTCCTGTCTGGTCAATGGTTTCCATCGGAATTCCCGAACACGTCTGGCAAACGGATTTTGTCGAAAAATTTTATGACGGCTATCTGCGTCTAGCGAGTAAATTCGATGTCGAACTTGTCGGCGGCGACGTTTCCAAAGCGCCGGATAAAATCGTCATTGATTCGATTGTCGCCGGTGAAGTTCGGCGCGGAAAAGCGATTTTGCGTTCGACCGCCCAAGTCGGCGATTTGATTTTTGTTTCCGGCGAACTCGGCGGCGCGGCGGGCGGATTAAAATTGCTGCAAAACGGAACTCGCTACAATTCCGACGAAAAAATCTGGCGCAAACACCTTTTGTTGAGACAGTTGCAGCCGTTTCCGCAAGTTTCGAGCGGCGAATTTCTGCGCGACAAAAAATTAGCGACCTCTATGATTGATCTAAGCGACGGTTTATCAAGTGATCTGGCGCACGTTTGTTCGGCTTCAAAAGTCGGCGCGCAAATTTTCGCCGCAAAGATTCCGTTTGATATTAAATTGAAACCGATTGCCAAAACCTTTGAAGAAAAAATTGATCTCGCTCTCAACGGTGGCGAGGATTTTGAGCTGCTTTTTACCGTTAATCCGAAAAAATATTTTCGCTACAAAAATGAGTTCAAAAACCGCCGTTTTTTTCAGATCGGCAAAATCACGGCAAATGTTGGAATTGTTGAACTTATCGAAGGCGAAAAAATACAGATTTTAGAACCGAAAGGGTTTCGTCATTTTTAATAAAAATTCGCAAGCGCGAAAATTATTTTCAAAAAAAGCTTGACAAGCGTTTTTGATGCGTGCTAAAACTTTCAACTGTTCGGCAGCGTTCGGACAAAATTTTTTAGGAGATACTTTCGTGATTCAAACTTGGATACATACAACTGAGACGCAGAACGGCTCGCCCGCATCAAGAGAGATGCGGCTCGTCGGCAGTCTGTCAATCGGTTTGTGTGCCGATTTTGGTAATCCGAATTATCAACCGAAACTCGGCGGATTAGACCGCACGAAAAAAGATTTTTAGAAAAGCGGGAGCGGCAAGTTTCCGCTCCCGAAACGTAAAATTTAGCGAGTTTTAATTTTTTGTTTTTTTAGAAAACATAAAAACTCGAAAAAGGTTTTAGGAGCGGCGACTTAACGAAAGTTCTCGAAAGAGACTCGAAAGTCGCAGCTCTTTTTCGTTTTTGAATGTTATTTGACAACTGAATAACCGAAATGTTTGGAGATTTCGCGCTTTGCGAGCGAAGATGCGGCGAGCGGCGAAGTTATCCGAACAAAAATAGAAAAAGGCAGAGAGTTTGGAAAGATTTCTTCTCGCGTTAAAAACTTTGGCGAGTTCCGACGAGAAAAAATCTTGTGACTTTATTCGGGGCATAACTGCGTCCGAAGTCTGTCTACATCTCTGCCTTTTTCATTTTTACACAAAAATTTTTATTTTTCACGCATCGGTCGCCGCTCGGTCAAGGCAAGCAGTCTGTAAAACTGTCGCGCGGTTTGCGCTCCGAAAGTTCAAATCTTTCCCGATGCACCATTTTATTTTTTTAATAAATTTTGTGAGCGAAACTCAAACGGCTGAGTAGCGGTCTTCCAAACCGAAAGCTGCGGGTTCGAATCCCGTCGCTCACTCCAATTTTTATTTACAGACGCTTAGTTTCAACCGGCAAAACGTCGGTCTCCAAAACCGAAATTTTCAGTTCAAATCTGAACGCGCCTGCCAAATTTTTCGACAAGCGCGGCAAAATGCGATTGCCATAACCTCACACCTCACACTTTTTCTTTGCGGAAGGCAAGCCAAATTGGTCTGGCAGCAGTTTCGAAAACTGCCGCGCGAAAGCGCATACGGGTTCGAGTCCTGTGTCTTCCGCCAACTTTTTGGGGGCGTAGCTCAACGGATTTAGAGCAGTTCATTACGAATAAACAGGTTGGAGGTTCGAGTCCTCTCGCCCTCTCCAAATATTTTTATATTTTTCACGGCTTCGTAGCTCAATGGAATTAGAGCGCAGGTCTTCTAAACCTGAAGTTGCGAGTTCGAGTCTCGCCGGAGCCAGAAGTTCAATTACGAATTAACAATTACGAATTACGAATTAAAAATCTAAATCCGTAATTTGAAATTCGTAATTCGTAATTGTTTCTTTCGGGGTCGTCCAACCGGCAGGACGCATGATTTTGGCTCATGAAATCGAGGTTCGAATCCTTGCCCCGAAACCATTTTTTATTATTTTCAGTTTTTTCTGCGCGTAGCCTAGCGGTTTTCAGGCACTTGTTTTGGGAACAAGACGACGGGAGTTCGAATCTCTCCGCGCAGACCAAATATTTTCTACAATTTTTTCAGCCGACGTAGCCCAATTTGGCAGAGGCGCTTGTCTTAGAAACAAGTTGATGTGAGTTCGAATCTCACCGGCGGCACCAATTTTTTTATAAGTCGAAGTGGCGAAATGGAAGCAAGACGCGCAAAGTTTTTTGATGCAAAAAGCTTTGTGAGAATGTGACTCGTGCGGGTGAAAATCCCGTCTTCGACACCAATTTTTGAATGGTAAATTACAAAAACTGAATTTGCGTGCGTAGCCCAACTGGCAGAGGCAACGGTTTTAAGCACCGTTCAGTGAAAGTTCAAATCTTTCCGCGCGCA
>SXVE01000135.1 GCA_005790265.1 Acidobacteriota bacterium
GATGACGCCCGCGCGGTCGGGAATTTCTTTGTAACCGCCGTTCACCAAATCGTAATAAAATTTCACGCCGTTTTCGTTTTTATAAAAAGTCTCCGCGCCCGCGTCGAGCATTTTTTGAACGTTTTCCGGAACGGCTTCGCCGTCAGCTTTCATTCGCTCGACCGATTCTTTGACGCCGACAGCATCCCACGCTTCAAAAACGCCGATTTCCCAGCCGAACCCCCATTTGATCGCGTTGTCAATTTCGACAATCGTGTCGGCGATTTCGGGAATGCGGTTCGCCGCGTAACGCGAAACGCGCGACGTCGTTTTTCGCAAAAACTCGCCGACTTTATCATCGCCCCAGAAAAGTTTTTTGACGCGTTCTTCGGTATTTTCAATCGCTTTCGCCGCATCAATCGAAGGAAACTTCGTTTTTTCCTGCGGCTTGTATTCAAACGTATTTAAATCGAGTTCGAGAATCTGGCGTTTGCCTTCCGCGTCTTTCGATTTTTTGAAAAATCCGCCGTTCGTTTTGTCGCCTAAAATCTTTTTATCTAAAAGTGTTTGAATAAGTTCGGGAAGCTTGAAAACTTCGCGGTCTTCATCGTCGGGAATCGCCGGATAAAGATTATTCGTGACGTGCGCCGTCACGTCCAAGCCGACCAAATCCGAAGTTATGAACGTCGCCGACGAAGCGTGACCGATCGCTTTTCCGGTAATCTGGTCAACTTCGGTCGGCGTCAAACCCATTTCGATCATCGCGTGAATCGTCGCCATCATTCCGAAAACGCCGATGCGGTTCGCGATAAAATTCGGGCGATCTTTCGCCGGAACAACGCCTTTGCCGAGCCGTTCATCGAGAAACGCGGAAACGTTTTCGACGACCGTTTTGTCGGTGTCGGCAGTCGGAATCACTTCGACGAGTTTCATATAACGCGGCGGATTGAAAAAGTGAACGCCGACGAAATGTTTTTTGAATTCGTCGGAAAACGGCTGGGCGATTGATTCAATCGGAATGCCCGAAGTGTTCGACGCGATGACCGCGCCCGCTTTCATATTTTTTTCGACTTCGGCGAAAAGTTTATGTTTAATATCGAGATTTTCGACGACCGCTTCGATCACGAAATCGCAATCTTTAATTTTCGTTAGATCGTCTTCAAAATTTCCGAGCGAAATCAAATTCGCGTTATCGGCGAGCATAAACGGCGCGGGCTTTAATTTTTTCGCCGCTTCAAACAGCGAATTGACGACGCGGTAACGAACCTGCGGCGCGTCAATCGGCAAGCCTTTCTGCTGTTCGGCTTCGCTCAATTCTCGCGGCGCGATATCGAGCAGCAGCGTTGGAATTCCCGCATTTGAAAGATGCGCCGCAATCGCTGCGCCCATTGTTCCCGCGCCCAGAACGGCGGCTTTTTTTACTTGTAACATAAATTTTTTCGACCTTTGTCCTGTTGAAGTTTTTATTGCTTTTATTTGCGTGGAATTATAACTGAATGAACATTCATTCAGCAAGCGGTTTTTTAAAAAGTCGGTAGTTTGTTCGATTGTCCAGCAAAACTGATTTTCAGGCGATTTTCTTGGCAAATCACTTTGTCATATTTTCAGTTTGAGCGGCAAACATTCAGTTTTAGATTAAGTAATTCGCCCGGTTATTGATCGCGGCGGAAATTACCTTTTTCGTTTACTGCGTTCGAGCATCAGCGCGAGCGCCAGCGATTTTTCGTTAAGCGTTTTATTAAGCGCGTTTCTTTCGCGCTCGTCGGCGCACGTTTTTATTTTTTCCTTCAATTCGTCGATTTCTCTAAGCAATTCGACTTCCTGCGGCACGAAATCATTGTTTTTGAGTAGCGTCAGACCGGCGCGCAAATCGGCGGGCGCATTGAAATACTCGTCGAAATTGAGCGGTTTGCCGGCGCCTTTTAAATTATTGAATTCGCCGCTGTTAATCGCTTTTTGAATTTTTTCCTCGATTATTTTTTCCAGTGACATATTTTCTATTTTAACTTTTCGGCGAAAATTTTTCACGAACCGAAAATGCCCGAAAAAAATATATTGACTTGATTACGGCAAATAAATAATAATCGTGCTCGTTAAATCAAACTGTAGTCTTAAACTCAAGAAGAAAGATTTCCCCTTTTGAATCTTTTATCTCCCGTTTTATTTTTTGATTAACATCTCAAAAATCCAAATAATTAGGAGACTATTAAAAAATGAAAAAACACATTCTTCTCGTAGTGTGCGCAGCGCTGTTTCTCAGCGTTTCAATCAGCGCGCAGACTACAACGCCTGCAACAACAACCACAACAAACAGCCCGGCGGCTTCCGCAGCGCAATCCGAAACCAAACCGAAGCGCCAGGTTTTTCGCGCCAACAAAGAACAAATAATGCAGGCGCAGAAAATGCTCAAAGCGACGGAAAGCGGAAAAATGGACGACGAATTTCGGACGGCGATCAGAAAATACCAGACGGAAAACAATCTCGCGTCAACCGGCACGCTCAATCGCGCGACGCTCGAAAAAATGAATATCGTTTTGACGGATAAACAAAAAGAAATTCCGGTTTCGCCAAGCTCGCTCGTCAGTTCCGACGCTAAATCGGGCGACGCGAAAAAACGCGGTCCGGTTTTCCGCGCCAACAAAGAGCAGATTTCCGAAGCGCAGAAAATGCTCAAAGCGAAATCTATGTATGCGGGTGAAGAAACCGGCAAACTCGACGATGCGACGCGCGACGGAATTCGCAAATTTCAAGCGGCGAACAACGTAAAAGTAACCGGAACTCTAAACAAAGAAACGCTGGAAAAAATGGGCATTATGCTGACCGACCGGCAGAAAGAAATGTAAATAACGTTGATGTGAAAACAGCAAAAAACGCAAACGCCAAAAAAGGCGAAGGAAATTTAATCAAATTTCCTTCGCCTTTTTCAACACCGAGCGGTTTTGACGATTAATTAATCAGTCGAATTTGATTGCGTTTCGATTTGTTTGCGTTCGACGATGACCCAGACGCTGTTTTCTTCCTGTTCGTACAGCATTGTGATCGAAACGGTCATCGGCGGTTTGAACGGAAAAACAAAATCGAATTCGTGATTGACCGAGCGATGTTCGATCAAATCAACGAATCTGCCGTGAAATTCGCGCACGTCGGTGCACGGCGCAACTTCGGTAAAAAAGTTTTTGCCAATCACATTTTCCGGTTTTCGTCCGCTGATTTCGGCTTCGCCCGCGTTATAAGTCAAAATCGTCGCGTCTTCGGAAAGCTCGATCACGCCGTACGGCAAGTTGTCTAGTTGTTCGCGCGTCATCTGCGCCAGTTTGTCGGCGCTTTTTTTCTCATTCATTGATTTTAATTTTAATTTGCCGCGTCTTCCGCCGCTTCTTTTTTTCTGCCGTTTTGCGCGTAAAGCGAAACATATTCGGTAAACGCGGCGATGTCCAAAATCGGTTTGGTAATATGTTCATCGCAGCCGGCGGCGAGCGAATTCTGCTGATCGGACGCCAGCGCGTGCGCCGAGAGCGCGAGAATCGGCGTGCGATCAAAAGCGGAATCGGCGCGCAGAATTCTGACCACGTCCAGCCCGCTCATATTTCCGGGCAAACTGATGTCCATCAAAATCAAGTCCGGCTGAATTTTTTTGATTTTCTCAATTCCCGCTTCGCCGGTTTCCGCGCTAACTATTTCGTGTCCGTCCATTTCGAGCGCCATTGTGACCAGATCGCGCGTGTCGGCGGCGTCTTCAACCAGCATTATTGTCGCCATTCGTCGGTTTTACTCCTATTTCCGCGAGCGTTTCGCGTAATCTGTCTTCTAAATCGGCAAGCATCAAATCGCCTTTGCGGATTACGTCGGCAATTTGTCCGCTCAGCAGATGACGATCTTCCGTCATTAAATCTTTGCCGGTAATAATCACAATCGGCGTGTGCGACGTGTTCGTCTGCGCGCGCAGACGCGCGATAAATTCGTAGCCGCTCATTCCGCCCGGCATGTGCAAATCGGTCAAAATGGCAATCGGCGTTTCTTTCTGCGCCATCGCGAAACCGATTTCGCCGCTCGGCGCGCTGCGCGTTTGAAATCCGCCTTGTTTCAGCGCGGCGATCAATAATTCGCGCACGCCTTGTTCGTCGTCAACGACGAGAACGTAATCGGATTTGCGTCCTTCGGCGTCAGCCGATTTGATCACGACGCTGTTGAGCGTTTCGAGCAGATTGCCGGGCGCGACCGGTTTGACTAAATAATCGCTCGCGCCGAGCCGGTAACCGAGCGGTTTATTGTCCACAATCGAGACGACGACAATCGGAATCTGCGCCAGCGCCGGATCGCTTTTCATTTGCTGCATAACGCGCCAGCCGTCCATTCCCGGCATCATTACGTCGAGCGTGATCGCATCGGGCATAAACTTGCGCGCCATTTGAATTCCTTCGGCGCCGGAATGCGCGATGATCACGCGATAACCGGCGTTTTCCAGCATTTGCGAGAGCAGCTGCGTCGAATCCGGCAAATCGTCAATTACCAAAACCGTCTGCCGCCCGTCGGCGTCCGAGTCGGGGTTGAAATTGTTGAGAAAATCTTTGTCGGCTTCGCCGCCGCCCGAATTTTCAGAAAGAGTTTTGATGGCGCGCGGAGCGATAAACGGCAAAATCAGGCGAAAGGTCGAACCCGCGCCGTATTCCGATTCGACTTTGATGCGCCCGCCGAGCAGTTCGGCGAGCTGCCGCGAAATCGAGAGTCCGAGCCCAAATCCGCCTGCGGCGCGCGTGTACGAACCGTCAACCTGACGAAAACGCTCGAAGATTTTTTCGAGGTCGGCGGATTCAATGCCCGTTCCCGAATCTTTGACGGTCAATTCCCATTCCTGTTCGTCGCGCGGTTTGAGTTCGGCTTCGATTTTGCCTTGTTCGGTAAATTTGATGGCGTTTGACAACAGATTCATCACGATTTGCCGAATTCGCGCCGAATCGCTGAAAGAAAACGGAAAATCGCCGCTGACTTTGAGGCGGTAGCCGATTTTCTTTTCGATTGCTAAGGATTCCAAACCGCTGAAAGTTTGTTCGATCAATTCCGGCAAATCAAAATGGTCGAGATGCAGCGTCAATCGTCCGGCTTCGATTTTGGAAAGATCGAGCACTTCATCAATCAGCGTGAGCAGATGGCGACCGTTGCGCAGAATTCGTTCGAGTCCGTCGCCGATATTTTTTTGCAGTTCGACGCCTTTTTCGTGACGCATCTGCATCAATTGCGCGAAACCGATAATCGCCGTCAGCGGCGTGCGCAGCTCGTGAGAC
>SXVE01000136.1 GCA_005790265.1 Acidobacteriota bacterium
ATTCCGAGCGGAACATCAGCCATCAAGCGCAGTTTGACCGATTTTTTAAACATTTCGCGCCATTGCTCGACGTATTCGGCGTCGGAAAATTCTTCCGTTTTCGGCTCAAACGAAACGTCCCAGAATTCTTCGATTTTCAAGTTTCCGTCTTTCCAGATCAAAAAATGTCCGGGCAAAAGCCGTTTGACGTTTTTGTAAAGCGTTTCGTCGCCGGAAGTTCCGTGATTGGCGAATTGATCGGGCAGCGCCTGGTAATTCAGCTCGGGTTTGATTGCGCCCGCTTCCAAAAGCGTTTTGATTTCCGAGCCGAAAAACAGATTTCCTTCAGCGTCGTGCACGTAATAAAGCGGTTTGACGCCGAGCCGGTCGCGCGCGATAAAAAGCGTTTTTTCTCGCGCATCCCAAATCGCAAAAGCAAACATTCCGCGCAGTTTTTCGACGCAGCGCACGCCGTATTCTTCGTAGAGATGCAGAATCGTTTCGGTGTCGCAATGCGTTTGAAAATCGTATTTCGCGGAAAGCTCGCGGCGGTAATCGGCGTGATTGTAAATTTCGCCGTTGTAAACGATAACCTTCGATTGGTCGCCGTTATACATCGGCTGTGCGCCGTGCGCAACATCCACGATTGACAACCGGCGATGACCTAATCCGATGTTTTCGTCAACATAAATGCCCGCGTCGTCCGGTCCGCGATGATGAATAACATCGCGCATTTTTTCCAAAAGACCCCGGCTGATTTTTTTGTTTGAACGAGTTGTGTAAGCGATACCGTTGATTCCGCACATAAACTATGGATAGGAAACTGCTAATCGGAAGGATTTTTCAGCTTTTGCAAGCCGGGTTTATTCTACAATTTTTCCGCCGCTTTTGGCGAGAAATTTTCCTGATTCTTTGGATTTCCGCCGGTTTTCGGTGTTTAATGAAGAAAAATAATCGTTCGCAGCTTTCCAATTTTCGATGAAAACCTTAATTCGCAATAATTTCCGTTATGCCGCGCTCGTCGCCGCCATCATTTTTTTCGTCATCGCTTCGGGCAGTTCGCTGACCAATCGCCCGCAGATTGACGAAGGAATGTTCGCTTCGCCTGCGGTCAATCTCGCCGAAAAAGGTTTTTTCGGCACGACCGTTCTCGAAACGGAAAATTCGCCGCTGACGCGCATCACCGAGCGAACTTACTGGGTGATGCCGATTTTTCTCTTAAAATCAGCCGCCTCGTTTAAAGTCTTCGGATTCAGCCTGTACGCGATGCGGCTCGTTTCGATTCTGGCGGGTTTGATGCTGATCGTCGCCGGATATTTCATCGCGCGAAAATTGTCCGGCAGCGAAAACGTCGCTAGTCTCAGCGCCGTGTTTCTCGCGTTCGATTATATGGTTTTGGACACGTCTTCGCAGGCGCGTCCCGATATGCTGTGCGCGGCGTTCGGTTTTTCGGCAATCGCGGCGTTTCTCGTGTGGCGCGAGCGGAATTTTCCGGTCGCCGTTCTGCTCAGTCAAACGCTGGTCGTGCTCGCCGGGCTGACGCATCCGAACGGAATTCTGGCTTTTTTCGCCGTCGCTTTTCTCACCGTTTATTTTGATTTCAAACGCATTAAACCGAAACATTTCGGCATCGCGCTGATTCCGTATTTAATCGGCGGCGCGGCGTTCGGTTTATATGTTTTGCAGGATCCGCAGGCATTTAAGGATCAGTTTATTGATAATGCGCTGATGGGCGGACGGCTGAAAGGTTTCAGCTCGCCGCTCTGGGGTTTCGTTCGCGAATTTACCGAGCGTTATCCGCACGCGTTCGGTTTGCAGGCGAATTCCGGCGGTCATTCGGGACCGATTTTTCTCAAAGGTTTGATTTTGATCGGTTATCTGTGCGGAATTCTCGGCGTGCTGCTGACCAAAGAACTGCGCGGCAATCGAAATTACCGCGCGCTGCTTTTTCTGACCGCGATTTATTTCGTCTGGATGGCGCTGATGGACGGGCAAAAGCAGACTTATTACATCATTCACATTCTGCCTTTTTATTTGATAATGCTGGCGATTTGGACGGATTTTCTGTGGCGCAAAAATTTTCTGCCGCGTCCGCTGATTGCGCTCGGCATCAGCGGACTTCTTCTGCTCGGCGCGGGCGGAATGGCGATGCGCATTAAACAGAACACTTACGGCAATTATTACCAACCGATGATCGCGTTTTTGAAAACGAATGCGACGGAAAACGATTTGATAATGGGCGGCGCCGAACTCGGTTTCGGTCTCGATTTTCCAGAAAATCTCGTTTCCGACGGCACTTTCGGTTTATATACGCGCAAACGTCCGCGATTTATCGTTTACGACAGCGCGGTTGAAAATTCATGGCTCGATTCCAAAAATTACGTGCCGGAATTTTATGAGTATCTGCCGCGACTTTTGCGCGAAGAATACAAAATCGTTTATGAAGACGCGGCTTTCAAAGTTTACGAACGGCGGTAAAACAAACGTTTTTACTCGAACAAAATCGCCGGATTGAATTACGAATCCGACTATTTTCAGAAGCTGTTTTCAAACGCCGCAACTAAATAAGAAACAAAAAATGGGACACGAATTTTCACTGACTAAGCGGAGGAGTGCGGATTTTTAATTTTTACAAAACGAATCCGTGAAAATCCGATCAATCTGCGTTTATCCGCGTCCCATTTCTAGCCTTCAAACGGCTTCACAATCAAACTGTTTACCTGCCGCCGACCGTTTGCGGATCGAGATTTGCGCCGATTTGTTTGCTTTCAAAAGTTTTCTTTAAGAAAGTTCTATTTTTCGGCAGAAGCGCGTCCGCAGTGGTTTTCAGACGGTAATCGCCCGCCGCTTGATTGACAAATCCGATTGAAGCGACCGAATCGGGCAAATAATTGATCGTTCCGTAAGTCGGTTCGTCGCCGCCGACGATAATGTTTCCGGTGATTTCAGCGCGCGGAAAATATTTATCAATCGCCGCTTTGCCGACGCCGACGCCGTCGCCGAAAAATCCGTATTCATTTTGAAAAACGATATTGTTGCGAAAAACGAATTTCGTCACCGGCGCGCCGTAAGCAATCGCGATGCTGCCGTCGTGAATGACCGTGTTGTTTTCGATAATCACGTTGTCAAAAGCGGTTGATTTGATAAAAAATCCGCGACCGTCGTATTTTTTCGCGCTGATGTCTTCAAAAACATTGTTGCGAACAATTAAATTTCGTCCGCCGCCGCCTTCGCCGCCGAAAATATTCAGCGCGCTGCCCGCGCCGCGCATAATATTGCCGGTATATTCGATGTCTTCGACCACGGCTTGTTCGCCGCTGTCGGTCGCCGTGCGAAACAAAACGCCGGTTCCTTCCTGTCCGTGCGCCCAATTATTGGTCATCAAATTATTCTCGATTTTGATTTTTCTGCCGCTTTTTATTTCGAGAAAATTTTTGATCAGCCATTTTTCGCCGCGCCAGGCGAGCGGTTTATTCATCCAGTTATCTTTGACCAAACAATCGGCGGCAACCAATTTCGCGGCGTTTTGCGCGCCGCCGAACAGAATGCTTTCGGCGGCGGCTTCGAGATAATTGTTGACGATTTCGATGTTTCCGTCGGTCGCCCAAATCGCAATCGCCTGCGATTCTTCGCCTTCGCGTTTAAAATCGGAAAAATAGCTGTTTCTGATTTTCAAAAACCGACCGTTGGCGGCGATTCCGCGCCGCTGTCCGAGTTTCGCATCGCCGTGCAGATAAACGCGGTCGAATTCGATGTGATGCGGCAGTTCCTCGATTGTTTTTTCTTCGGTCGAGCCGATTTGAACGATATTGAAATACCCTTCGATGGTCGGCGCAAATTCGACGCCGATAAAACGATAATGATGCGCGCCGTTAATCGCGGTAATCGCCGGTTCGCCGCGCACGTTCGGCACGATTTTCGGCAGCACGTCGGCGTATTTTTTCGGATCAATGCGCGTGTCGGCAGGCGGAAGCTGCGCGTCTCCGGCGGCGGTGCGAATCGTGATAAATTCATTTCCCGGTTTGTTCGGCAGATTGAAAGCGCCTTTGAACGATGCGCCCGCCGCCAACAGAATCGTATCGCCCGGCTGCGCGCGATCAATCGCGGACTGCAAATCGCCGCCCGCTTCGACGCTAATCGTTTTTCCGCCGATTGCCGCCGATTCGCCGAAAGCAACTTTCTTAAAAATAAAAACGCAGCCGGCAATCATCGGCAGCAACAGCAACAATCCAATCGTTCCGAGCCAAAAATTTCTCTTTTTCTCGTCTTTTTTGCGCCAGTTTGGTTTTTCAAGTTGTTTCATTATTAAAGAAGTTGCGAACGCGGCTCATCGTCTGAAAACCGCCGGGAAATTTAATAACGGGAATTTTAGCAAATAAATTTAATTTCGACTAAAAAAACAGCGCGGCAATCGCTGATTGACCGACGCCGAAAAATCATTTGGCGACAATTTCGCGATAAACCGCTAAAACCGCTTCGATATTGCTTTCGTCGTCGAGCTTTTCGATTTTCGCGGCTTTCTCTTCGCCGCCGAGTTCGACGACTTTTTCGATCAGCGCGGCGGAATCTTGAATCGGAATTAAATCAACGCCGTCGGGACGCATTTTATTGTCGGTCGCGATCACTTTCGTGCCGAGAAATAACGCTTCGCGCACGGCAATCGCGTCGCCGTCAAATTTTGTCGTGCGCAGCAGAATATCAGCTTTTTCAATTAAATGCAGCGTAAACTTATGTTCGACATCGCCTGCGAGCAAGATGCTTTCAGCGTAATTTTTCGCCGCAATCGCCGCTTTCAGTTCGCTTTCCAGACTTCCCGAACCGACGATCATCAAACCGGCGTTCGGCATTTTTTTGAGAATTTCGCCGAGCGCGTCAATCTGCATAAACAAATCATAAGTGTCTTCCAAAAGACACACCGCGAGCAAAAAAGGCTGATGTTTTGCGGCGAATGATTTTAATTTATCCGGAATTTCGATTGATTTGTCGGGATTGCGCAAAACGAACGGGTAAATCTGATGCAGTTTTTCTTTTTTGACGCCGAATTTTTCAAACATTTCGATCATCAGCGGATTGACCGCAATGATTTTGCGAAACAAGCGAAAAACCGCCGCGTCGCGCGAAAAATAATTGGCGGTTTTAATTTTCTCCGCCGCGTAACCGCCCGAATGAAACGATAAAACGCTTTTTCCGCGACCGAAAAACGCGCAAATCGCCATAAAAGCGAGCACGCGTAGCGGAATTTCGCCGCCGATGTGCAGATGCAGCACGTCGTATTTTAAGTTTTTCAGCAGTTTGATTAAATCCGGCGCGGTGCGCGGATGATAAACGTCCGCTTCCGGCGTAATTTTTGAACTTTTCGCCGTCGCGATAATCGAACATTCATCGCCGTTCGCGCGCAGCTTTTCGCGAATCGCCAGCATATTGCGATGAATTCCGCCTTCGGGCGGCGGATACGGTCCGAGCTGCAAAACGTGCATTTTATTGAAAGTTTTTTAACCGCGAAACACGCGGACGACGCGAAAGCAACAGAAAAAGTAATTGCAGAATAATAGCTGACTTTTTATATTTCTCTTTTTTTGTATTTTTCGCGCTTTTTGCGTGTTTCGCGGTTAATATTTTCTAGCCCAAAATCTCGTTCAAGTTAAATTCGAACGCTTCGCCCGTGCGCGCTGATTCGAGCATCAACAAACAACCGAGCGTCGCGCGCGTTCCGTCAATCGCGGTTACATCGGTTTCCGTACCGTTTTTAATGCTTTTAACGAACGATTCGAGCTGTTCCTGATAACCTTTCGCCGCAAAGATTTTCGAGCGTCCGTCGCGTTTCTTTTTCTTGACGACGAGGCGTTTGAAATCTTCGCTCAGAACGCTGACGCCGGGCGCGAAAACTTCGACCATTTCGCCGCCCGATGCTTCGCTGCCGACGACCGTATAAATAAAATTGCCGATTGAACCGTCGGCGAATTTCAAACTCGCCGCGACGTTGTGTTCGCCGAAACCGTACGCCGAAACCGAAACCGGCTCCGATTCGAGCAGCCAATACATTAAATCAACGAAGTGACAGCCTTCGCCGACGACGACTCCGCCCTGCGCTTTTTCCGCCGCCCAGCCGTTTTCGATGCCCGGCGAATTCATTCGGGTCGAAATCACGACGGGACTCGTTCTGCCCGCCAGCTGTTTTTTCATTTCGACGTAA